>MGTJ01000087.1 GCA_001799395.1 Desulfobacterales bacterium RIFOXYA12_FULL_46_15
CTCCCGCCTCAACCGCCCCCCTGGCTATGGCTTCGTTCCCCAGGAGCATGATCTTCTCTCCAGGGCCGGTTTTTAATAATTTATGCATGTGGTCTCCTTTTTAAGAACCGTCAATGATCATTTTAAGTATAATTTCTGCGCATCTTCAAGGGAGGATGCATATCCCTTAAAGCCCTCAACCGCTTCACAGGAATCAATGGTGACAGAGGCAAAGAAACCCTCCACCATGGTCTTTTCACCATGCCGGATCAGGGCCATGAAAAGGATTGGAACAAGGCTGAGATGGCCTTTCTCTGTCTGATAAACCGCAAATAGATCTTTTTGCACAGGCATCAACTGAACAATTTCAGGATATTCATGGCTGTGGCTATGGCCGTCGGCATGGTTACACATAACTACCACCTTTCATTATATTTTTTGAGCATCATAGGTTGATCTTTTTTGTTTGGCAAGGGGAAATTTACCCGGTCCGCTATCTGAAAAGCGCTTCCAGATCTTTTTTGCTGAACGGATACATGGAATTGCAATGATGACACCGAATCTCAACCGGGAAGGGTCCCTTTTCCAGGATATCCGTTCTTTCCGCCTTTGGAAGGCCTTTTAAATATCCCTGCATCCTGTCTTTGGAACATCTGCAGAAAAATTCAATACGGCTGTTGCCAAGGAAGCGGGGGGCAAGGGATGAAAATTCTTTAAGAATAATTTCTTCTGGTGTCTTTCCTTTTGAAAATTCTTCACCCAGGGAATTGATACCCTGTATGATTTTTTCCGCTTCCACAAGTTTTGATGGATCTGCACCGGGCAAGGCCTGGAGGAAAATCCCGCCGGCTCCCCTGATCTCTTCTGTTTCATCAAAAAAAACACTCAGTTTAAACCCGGTGGGAATTTGCTCGGAGACCAGAAAATAATTGGCCAGATCCTCGGCAATACTCCCGTGCAGAAGGGTTACCTGGCCTGAATAAGGGGCTATCGTATCTTCAAGATACCGGGTGACGGTCAGAAAACCGGCCCCGAAAAGAGAGGACAAGGATTTCAGCTTTTCCGGGTCTTTGATTTCAATTCTGCCTGTTTTCAGATACCCCCTGACTTCCCCATAGCCGTTGGATTCCACATCCAATCCCTTAACCGGCCCTGAGCACTGGATATTCAGGCTTATCCGGTCATTTTTACCTTTGAGGCCCGAGGTTAAAAGCCCGGCAGCAATATAGGCCTGACCCAGCACAAGGGTTTCCAGGGGCCCCAGATCATGGTTTGCCCTCATTTCATTCACCATTCTTCCGGCATAGACGATTGCCCCCTTAATCGTCCGGTCAGCCATGATGAATCTGTATATCCTGTCCCTGGCAGAGGCCCTGAACTGTTCTCTTATATCCTTTTTAAAAATATCTTTTTTAATCATATTCCTTATTCTTTTATTTAATGATTTACCGGAAACTTCGAAGCTGGACGGCCTCGGCCATATGACGACGTTTGATATCCGCGGCATGGTCAAGATCGGCAATGGTTCTTGCCACCCGTATGGCCGAATGACAGGCCCGGGCAGAAAACCCAAGGATATCCACGGCCTTTTCAAGAAGCTGTTCGCATTCGCCATCCAGACGGCAGAAATGTTTCAAATGGCGGCTCTGCATCATGGAATTGCTGAAAATACCGGATTTCATAAATCTTGCGACCTGCATGCCCCGGGCCCGGCCCACCCTTTTCCAGATAACGGAAGAAGCCTCTCCCCTGGCCCCGGCGCCAAGATCCCGGTAAGGCACTTTAGGCACTTCAATCCGGATGTCGATCCTGTCCAGGAGAGGCCCTGAAATCTTTGACCGGTATTTCTGAATCTGGGGCTGGGTACAGGTGCATTTTCCGTAGGGATCGGACAAATAGCCGCAGGGACAGGGATTCATGGCCGCCACCAGCATGAATTTCGACGGATAGGTCGCCTTCATGCCGGCCCTGGCAATGGAGACCTTCCCATCTTCAAGGGGCTGGCGTAAGACTTCCAGTACATTTTTTTTAAACTCAGGCAGCTCATCCAGGAAAAGGACCCCGTTATGGGCCAGGCTGATTTCCCCTGGCACCGGTTTTGACCCGCCTCCCACAAGACCGGCATCGGATATGGTGTGATGGGGGGAACGAAAAGGTCTTGCAAATGAAAACGGCTTTTTTTCTTCAATTAAGCCGAGAACGCTGTAAATCCTTGTCACCTCAATGGCCTCGGGAAATGTCAATTCCGTCAGGATTGTCGGAAGCCGCTTGGCCAGCATACTTTTCCCCGATCCCGGCGGGCCGGTCATCAGAAGATTATGAAACCCGGCCGCTGCTATTTCAAGGGCTCTTTTGGCATGAAGCTGACCTTTTACCTCGGAAAAATCAATTCCATAATCTGCAAGCCCGGAGCCTGATTCCGATGTAAAATGCCTATGATGGGGTTTTAAATCAAAAAATCCTGAAAAATAATCCACAATCTGAGACAGGCTTTGGACCGGCAGGACATCGATCCCATCCACCAGGGCGGCTTCATCAGCATTTTCAGCAGGAATAAAGATTCCTTTGAATCCTTTTTCCTTTGCCGTCAGGGCAAAAGGCAAAACCCCCTTGACCGGTTTTATCTCGCCGTCAAGGGACAGTTCCCCTGAAAAGATATAGGATTTAAGCTTATCCGGCGGCACTGTGCCAGATGCTGCCAGAATGCCGAGAGCAACCGGCAGGTCAAGGCCTGTCCCTTCCTTTTTCACATCAGCCGGTGCAAGATTGACCACCACCCTGTCCATGGGGAAGGCATATCCTGAATTTTTCACAGCGGTTTTAACCCTGTCCTTGCTTTCCCTGACTGAAATTTCAGGCAGACCCACCATATTAAATACCGGAAGACCAGTGGAAATATCGACTTCCACTTCGACGACAAATCCCTCAATCCCTGTTACCGAACATGAGTTTACCTTTGCAATCACTCCTTTACCCTTTTTTTTAAACAGCCCGGCTGTAATTTTAAATCCATTTCTTTACCAGACCCGTCTCCTTTTCTTTATCAAAAAATATGAATGAACCAAAGATATTTCTCATTTACTTTGCTTTGAATATTAAAATCAGATATATAGCTATCTAAAATAAAATATTGACAATCAATACAGAAATTACATCATATGACGGATTATATAGCTCAGACAACGCTTTCAAAAAGCATCTCTTTTTCAGGGGTAGGGATGCATTCAGGAAAACTGACCCGCCTGATTATAAAACCCGCACCAAAAAACCATGGAATCAAATTCAGACGGGTGGACCTTCCCGGCACCCAGGACATCCAGGCTTTGTATAAACTTGTGGTGGATACCAGCCTTGCCACCGTGCTGGGCACCAACGGGGCCATTGTCTCCACCATTGAACATTTAATGGCCGGTTTTTCAGGCCTTGGTATTGATAATGTCCTTGTCGAGATTGATGATTATGAAATTCCTATTATGGACGGAAGCGCCAAAATCTTTACCCAGATGATGGAAGCTGCCGGTATTGTCTACCAGGATGCCCCGAAACATTATTTTATTGTAAAAAAGCCCATTGAATTATTTGATCATGATAAATCCGTGACCGTGTACCCTGAGCCCTGTTTTAAAATTACCTGCAAGATTGATTTTCCGCATCCGTTGATCGGAAAACAGGAAATTTCCTTTGACAGGGAAAAAGATAATTTTGAAAAGGAAATCAGCCGGGCCAGGACATTCGGGTTTGTCCAGGACCTCGAACTCTTAAAAAAATTCAGTCTCGGCAAAGGCGGAAGTCTTGACAACGCCATTGTAATTGATGAAGATAGAATCTTAAATGAAGAGGGATTAAGATATCCTGATGAATTCGTCCGGCACAAACTTCTTGACAGTCTCGGAGACTTTTCTCTTCTCGGCATGCCGATAAAAGGACATATCATCACCAACAAATCCGGGCATACGCTGAACCATTCATTTATTGAGACATTTTTAAAAAACAAGGATGCCTGGGAAACCGGGCCTGCAATATACAATGACGCTTCATAAAAAAACAATATCATTTCTCGTTAAAGGCAGACTCATCTTTTTCATTCTCATGATAATGTCGGCCGGGTGGACTTTTTCATCTTTTGCCATTGCAAAGGACATGGCTGAAATTCAGGACATCCGGCTTGTCAATACAAGGGACGACCTTTTGACCTATTTTAAGGTAACCCAAGCGTTTTCAGACAAAATCAACCAGGCCATACTGAACGGCGTGCCAACCACCTTTTCATTTTATATTGAACTTTATAAAAACGATACCACATGGCTGGATAAAAACATATCAGATATCCAGATCAAATCCACAATCAAATACAATTCGCTGAAAAAGGAATTCTCGGTTCTCAGGCCCTGGAAAAATGAAAACCCGGTTGCCACCCAGTCCTTTGAAGAGGCAAAGACTCTTATGACCGAAATCGACAACCTTATCATCATCCCCTTGAACCGGCTCACCAAAGGAGATAAATACCAGTTGCGGATCAAGGCTGAACTTGACAAAGTCACCCTGCCCCTGTCGCTGCACAATATATTCTTTTTTGTCTCTTACTGGAATTTTGAAACAAACTGGTACCTGGTCAATTTCTCCTATTAACCGTCATCATGATCCAGTCCCATGGGAATAACATCATATGACCGATCCGATAAGCGCGACCCATGACCGCAAAAGAAAAAAAAGAGAAGGACTTCTCATCCTTATCATCCTGATTACGGTTGCAGCCCTTACCTTTATTGAAACCCGGATCACCCATTTCGGCAATGATTTCCCCCTGTCCAGCACTGTATTGATGTTCATCCTGATCAATACAAACCTGCTGCTGCTTCTGGCTCTTTTGCTGCTGGTATTTCGAAATCTTGCAAAGCTTTACTATGAAAAAAAGAACAATATCCTGGGGACAAAGCTAAAAACAAGGCTGATTGCGGCTTTTATCGTCCTGGCCCTTTTGCCCACAACCGTTCTCTTCTTTTTCTCGATTCATTTTATCTCCACCAGCATTGCTTTCTGGTTTAATGCACCAGTGGAACAGACCCTGGACAGCTCTATCGCAGTAGGCCGAAAACTCTATGAATATATTGAAACCGAGAATGAATTTTCTGCTAAACGAGCTGTATTTCAGATAGATTCAAGAAAACTTTTAGACAAGGAAAATGAAACCAAACTGTCCCGATATGCTGAAGTCATCCAGCGGGCCTTTAACCATCATGCGGTTGAGATCTACACCCCGGATGCCAACCGTGTCAGCCTGTCGCTTTCAAACAGGCTGGAAGACATTCATTTCGGGCTTCTGACAAGCAATGAACTTACTGATATCCCAGAAGGCCGGTTATCCAATACCATTTCCCAGGATGTCCAGGAAGGAGAATTGCTCAGAACCATTGCAACGATTCCCTTTGCCTCAGACCCCAAAAAAGCTGAAGCCTTTCTTGTTATTTCAACCTTATTGTCACCGGATCTGTCCCAGAATCTTCAGTCCATTCTAAAAGGGATGGAAGAATACCACCAGCTCAAACTTGCCAAAAAACCGGCCCTGACATTCTATTATATTGCACTTTCAGTGGTTGCCTTTCTGGTTATCTTTTGCGCCATCTGGTTCGGGTTTCAACTGGCCAAAACCATTACCATCCCCATCATGAAATTTGCCGAAGGCACAAAACGGGTTGCAGATGGAGATCTGGACTACCGGATCGATTTTGAAAGTGATGATGAAATCGGGACCCTGGTCAAGTCCTTTAATTCAATGACAACAGAGCTTGCCTCCGGAAGGCGGCAGATTGCGCTATCAGAAGAAAGGCTTCGAAATCAGAACACCGAACTGGAAAAAAGCCGGCAATATATTGAAATTGTTTTAAAAAATATTTCTGCCGGTGTGATCTCCATCGACAATACAGGTGCCATCATCACCATCAACAAGGCTGCTGAATCCCTCCTGGATATCAACAGCAAAGACATTTTGCACCATAACTATAAAGATGTGCTGAAAAATGAATATTTGAAACTGGCTGACAATATTTATGAGCAGGTGGCCCTGGGACAGGAAAGTATTGAAATACCCCTGTCCATTACAATTTCAGGCACCCCAAAACATTTTTCATTAAATTTCAGCCTGTTAAAAGATGATTCAGGTCAGAATCTCGGGGCCGTCCTTGTTTTTGACGATGTCACTGAACTTGAAAAAGCCCAGCGGGTAGCTGCCTGGCGGGAAGTTGCCCGAAGAATCGCCCATGAGGTAAAAAACCCCTTGACCCCCATAAAGCTGTCGGCCCAGCGGCTCAAACGCAGATATGCCCATCAGATTAATGATGACATTTTTACCAGTTGCACAGACACTATTGTGGAGCATGTGGATCTGATCCGAAACCTTGTCAATGAATTTTCAACCTTTGCCAAATTCCCGGATGCCAATATTGCCCAATGCAGGATTGAAAACATCATCCTGGAAACCATCGCCCTTTACCGGGAAGGGCTTGAAAAAATGGATATCCAATCGAATTTTGCCCCCAATATCCCTGTTCTGAAACTGGATCACCAGCATATGAAACAGGCCTTTATCAACCTGATCGACAATGCCGTCTATGCTGTTGATAAAAAGGGACTGATCCTCATTGACGTATCCTATGACGAAATATTGAAAATCGTCAGAATCGAGATAGCCGATAATGGCAAAGGAATTTCCGATAAAGAAAAAACACGGCTGTTTGAACCTTATTTTTCAACCAAAAAAACAGGCATGGGCCTTGGCCTTGCCATTGTTAGCTCTATTATTTCAGATCATAATGGTGTAATAAGGGTCCAGGACAACAAGCCAAAGGGTGCAAAATTTATTATTGAACTGCCGGCTTAATCATTCATAAGGAGAACAGGAGAAGAAACCATGTATCCTGCAGTATTAATCGTTGATGATGAAACCACAATTATTGAATCCCTTGAAGGAATCCTGTCCGATGACGGGTTTGAGGTTATTCATGCCTATAACGGGTATGAGGCATTAAAAAAAATTGAAACCGCTTCCCCTGATATTGTCCTTCTTGATATCTGGATGCCGGGCATGGACGGGATTGAAACTTTAAAGGAAATCAAAAAAATAGCCCCCAACCTCCCGGTGGTGATGATAACCGGCCACGGCAGCATTGAATCCGCTGTCGATGCCACAAAATCAGGGGCCTATGATTTCCTTGAAAAACCTTTGTCCCTTGACAAGGTCATGGTCACCATCAGCAATGCATTGAATTTTCGAAAACTGGAAGAAGAAAATATTTATCTTCGCAAAAAAACTATCCAGAAAAACTCCATTGCCGGCACCAGCCCTGCCATACAAAAATTGTATGGTGAAATCATGAGTGCGGCACCATCGGATGCCTCCATCCTGATCACCGGGGAAAACGGAACCGGAAAGGAACTCGTGGCCAAAACCATCCATCAGTTCAGCTCAAGACCGGAACAGCCCTTTATCATTATCAATTGTGCCGCCATCCCTCCTGAAAACCTGGACAGTGAACTCTTTGGTCACGAAAAAGGCGCCTTTGAAGGGGCTAAATCAAAAAACAAGGGCAAATTTGAACTGGCCTCGGAAGGAACCCTTTTCCTGGATGAAATCGGGGACATGAATATCCGGACCCAGGCTAAAATTTTAAGGGCTCTTGAATCCAAGACCTTCCAGAGAATCGGAGGGGGAAGAACCCTGCACATGGATGTCCGTCTCATTGCATCCTCCAACAAGGATCTTGAAAAAGAAATTGAAGCCGGAAATTTCAGGCAGGATCTCTATTTCAGGCTCAATGTCATTCCCATCCATGTTCCGGCCTTAAGAGAAAGAAAAGAGGATATTCCATTGCTGGCAGATACATTCCTGGAAAAATTATCCAGAACGCCGGGGGTAAAGAAAGCCATAACGGAAAAGGCTCTGAAACTTCTTACAGCCTATGACTGGCCGGGCAATGTCCGGGAGCTTAAAAACCTCATGGAAAGGCTTTCCATTATGTCAGGATCGGATCTGATAGATGTAGCCGATATCCCGCGCCCCTATAATCCGGAGATAAAATCACAGGGTTCGGACTGCCATGATTTTTATCTTTATGAGGATGACCTGGAACTGGCAAGAAAGAGGTTTGAAAAAGAATTTCTCCTTCAAAAGATCACCATGGAAGGAGGGGACATCACGTCCACTGCAAAAAAACTTGGGACAAGCGTCAAATATATCAAGAAAGCCATTTCCTGATCAAAACCCCCATGAGAGTCATCAGCGGCAGCAGAAAGGGCAGAAAACTTGCCCGGATAGAAGGAGACCGGGTCAGGCCCACGTCCGACAGGACAAAAGAAGCCATCTTCAATATCCTGGGGCCTGCCGTAAGACAGGCAAGGGTGCTGGATCTTTTTGCCGGAACCGGAGCCTTAGGGATAGAGGCATTAAGCCGGGGAGCCGATCATGCCGTCTTTATGGATCTTAACTGTGACATTATCCGTCAGAATCTTCAGCTTTGCCGGTTTGAAACCTGCAGCACAGTGATCTGCCGGGACATCATCACTCATCCCCTGCCGGAAATTCTAAAAAGCCGGACATTTGATTTTGTGTTCATCGACCCCCCTTATAAAACCGGATACATTGAAAAAACGCTTGAAAAAGAAGGCTTTATCGATCTTCTGGCTCCCGGCTGCATCGTCATTGCAGAACACTCCTGCAAAGAAAGCCTTCAAATAAGCCTTTCAGGTCTTGACATTTTCAGACAAAAAAAATATTCAAAAACCATTATTTCATTTATCACAAAAGGATGATGCACCCATGACAAAAAAGAAAAAAACCGCAATCTACCCCGGTTCCTTTGATCCCCTGACAAACGGCCATATTGATATTATAGAACGGGCCCTGGATATTTTTGATGAGGTCATTATTGCCGTCCTGCACAATCCAAATAAAAAAGCACTGTTCACCATGGAAGAACGGGTGGAAATGATCCGGCAGAGTTTTAACGGTGAGAAATCCGTGCTGGTCGATTCCTTTGGCGGACTCCTTGTGGATTATGCCAAAATTAAACATGCGGTTGCCATCATCCGGGGGATGAGGGCGATTTCCGATTTTGAAAGCGAATTCCAGATGGCCCTGATGAACCGGAAACTAAACAAGGAAATACAATCCGTCTTTTTAATGACAGGGCTCAGATGGATTTTTACCAGTTCCTCCATTATCAAAGAGGCGGTCCAGTTCGGCGGAGACATAAGCGATATGGTCCCTGAAGCCGTCAATATCAAACTGATGGAAAAATTTCCAAAAATATAAGGTATAAAAAGCAATCCCATGGATCTCTGGCAACTGAAAATTTTTGTAGCCGTGGTTGAAAACAAGAGCTTTTCCAAAGCTTCCGAAGCCATCAACCTTTCCCAGCCCACAGTGAGCAGTCATATCAAAGAGCTGGAAGATTATTTCAAATGCCGTCTTCTGGACCGTCTGGGGAAAATCACAGAGCCCACAAAGGCCGGGGAAATCCTGTATCTTCATGCAAAAAAAATCTTATCCTTAAAAGACCAGACCGAAACCGCCATGTATGATTTCCTGGGAAAAGCCAAAGGGAGTCTTGCTCTCGGCGGCAGCACCATCCCATCCGGATATATCCTCCCCAAAATCATCGGGCCGTTTTCAAAAAAATTCCCTGAAATCCATATTGAACTTTTTGCCGGTGATACAACCCAGATTATCGAAGAAATTAAAAAAGGAAGAATTGAGGTCGGCATTGTGGGTGCAAAAACAGATGACCCTCTTGTTTCCCAGGAAGAATTCGTGATGGATGAAATGCGTCTGATCATCCCTTCCGGCCACAAATGGGCGGATAAAACCTCTGTTAGCTTACCGGAAGTCTTAAAGGAAACCCTTATTGCCAGGGAAAAAGGGTCGGGAACCTGGCAATCCATCCTGAAAAGCATGGCCAGGGCAGGATTTGATCCAAAAACCCTTAATGCCCCGGTAACCATGGGAAATACTATATCCGTGATCCAGGGCATCCTCCATCATGTCGGAATTTCCATCCTGTCCACCATTGCCGTCCAGGACGACATCGACAAAGGCCGTTTGAAGGCTTTATCCGTAACAGACCTGGACCTGAACCGTTTTTTTTACCTGACCACATCCAGAAAAAGATCCGGATCGCCCATCAGCAAAAAATTTATTGAATTCGCACGGATTTCCCGGTAGCTGACCCAAGGAAAATTACCAAGTACTATAGCGCCCTTATTCCAATTATGATGTAAGCGACAGACCTTACCCGAAAAAAGCAGAAGCTCATCCGGCAGAATGATATAATAAATAAGGTCAAATATGACCCTTGGTTAAGGGCAGCCTTTATTTAATGGCTCCCCATGACAGTCATACCAAAGCTGTTTTAATAAATTATTCTTAAAATTCAAACTGATAAATGGAAAGATGAGGAGAGGCGCCCCCACATGGAAACCGTCCTGATGAGAAGTGATGCAAAGCCGGTATCCTTTCCTTGACAGAAGGCTGTTGCCCGGCCTATAACCAGAAATAGCTACGGCATCCGTAGATACCAATCTCTCAGGACAGGGGAAACACCATGACAAAAAAAAAGGAACCGGCAAAAGAAAAAATGACCCGACAGGACATTTCAAAACCCGGAGCCTCCATTACCGGATTTCCAGTTGTCGGGATGGGCGCTTCCGCCGGTGGTCTGGAAGCCTTTGAATCATTTTTCAAAGCCATGCCCGGGGACAGCGGCATGGCTTTTGTCCTGATATCTCATCTGGACCCCACCCATATCAGTATCCTGCCGGAACTGATTCAAAAAAAAACCCGGATGAAGGTCCATCTGATAACGGATGGGATGCAGGTTCAACCCAATATGATTTATGTCATTCCGCCCAACAAGGACATGGCCATTTTAAACGGAACTCTGCATCTCATGGATCTGCCCCAACCCAGGGGATTTAACCTGCCCATTGACAGTTTTTTCAAATCCCTGGCCCAGGACCAGGGGGTCAATGCCGTCGGCATTATCCTGTCCGGAACCGGCAGTGACGGGACTATCGGAATAAAACAGATCAAGGGGGAACTGGGCATGGTCATGGTCCAGGATGAGGATTCCGCCAAATATGCAGGCATGCCCAGAAGCGCCGTTGCCACAGGACTCGTGGATTATGTCCTGCCCGCGGATAAAATGCCGGAAGCCCTTATTAAATATACCCGGCACGCCATCGTCCGACCCCAGGACAAGATTACGGTGGATGAAGAAAAATTTCAAAAGGTCTTGCAGAAAATTTATATTCTTCTCCGGACCCATACCAATCATGATTTTTCCCTTTACAAGAAAAATACCATTATCCGGCGGGTGGAACGGCGGATGCATGTACACCAGATCGATAATATCCAGGATTACCTGATCTTTCTTACCAAAAGCGAGCGAGAGATCCATGTTTTGTTCAAGGATCTTTTGATCGGTGTAACAAGTTTTTTCAGAGATCCCGAAGCCTTTTCCGCCCTGAATGAAAAATTTTTACCCGGACTCCTGGCCGATAAACCGGACGGGGCCACGGTCAGAATCTGGTCAGCCGGATGCAGCACTGGTGAAGAGGCCTATTCCATGGCCATTTTATTGCAGGAATGCATGGAAAAAATGAACCGGCATTTCAGCGTCCAGATATTTGCGACGGATATTGACCCCGATGCCATCAGTATCGCCAGATCCGGTCTCTATCCACTCAGTATCTCGGCCGATCTCGATCCGGGAAGATTAAAACAGTTTTTCACCAAAGAAGAAAATCACTACAAGGTCAAGAAATCCATCCGGGAAATGCTGGTGTTTGCATTGCAGGACCTGATCAAGGACCCTCCCTTCACAAAACTGGATATCTTAACCTGCCGGAACCTTCTGATTTACCTGGGGCCGGAATTGCAGAAAAAACTGTTACCCGTGTTTCATTACAGCCTTAAGCCGGATGGTCTATTGTTCATAGGCTCATCCGAGTCCCTGGGCCAGGAAATCACCCTGTTTAAAATTTCCGACCGGAAATGGAAAATCTTCAA
>MGTJ01000088.1:0-4910 GCA_001799395.1 Desulfobacterales bacterium RIFOXYA12_FULL_46_15
ATGTTCCGGACCCCCAGGGCATAGGCGCCCAGGATATCACTCATCATGGCCAGGCGGTTTCTGTCCCGGCAGACCATCTGGAAATTGGGTTCAAGCCCCTGTTCCATCATGAGGATGGAGCCGGCCCAGGATGACATCCTGACAACGGCGGTCTGGTTATCGGTCATATTGACAGCATCCACCATGCCGACAAGATGGCTTAATTTTTCTTTAAGGTGTGCGACATTGGCACCCTTTGGGGGTCCGCATTCTCCTGTGAATGCAAAATGCCCGGCTTTCAGAACCTTTTCAAGATTACTGCCTGATTTTAGCTCGCTCATTTTCTGGTTCTCTCCTTTACAATATTTAAATATTTCCCTGAATCAGTTCTTCCCTGATGCTTTTTCTGGGTCCGCCGTCTCTTGCGGTTTTCCAGCTCTTGATCCCTTTGACGCCTATGAGATCTTCAAGTCTGCCGGATTCCATTTTCTTTTTTACAATGGAATCCCAGATGCATTCCGTATCCTTGTTCACTTCACAGACCCCCTTGGATGATCCGCCGCAAGGCCCGTTCATGAGGCTCTTAGCGCATCTTGCAATGGGGCAGAGCCCGCCGAAATTGTGGATGGCACAGGTGCCGCAACCGGCACACCGCTCCTCCCAGACCCCGTGTTTGGTCGCACCGCCGAAAAAGGTGGTGTTGACACCTGGAAAAAAGGTCTGGTCCCTGTACATTTCAGACAGGAACTGGGGCCCCACACCGCAGGCAAGGGAGATGACGGCTTCATAATTACCTACCACATCACTGATCCCGGCCACATATTCAGTGTCACACTGTCTTTCCAAAACTTTGACGTCAATTTCAATATCATTGCCGTCTTTTTTCCTGGCAATTTTCATGGAAGCGGCCAGGATTTCAACTTCCTTTAACCCGCCGACATTGCAGACGGTCACGCATCCCTTGCATCCTGCAATGAGGATTTTGTTCTTATCTGCCACCATGGCCAATATTTCCTGGAGAGATTTTCGATCTGCTACTATCATGATTCACCTTCCGTTATTTTCTTGGTTCAATATTTCATGCCGCATGGTTTTTCTTCCTGATGGGGCTGGGGCCTAACTGCCTTATCCGGCCCACCATTTCCCTTGCAATCTCGGCAAACCGCGCACCCTGGGCCGAAGACAGGTTGAACATCTCCACCCGTTCCGGCTCAATGCCGATTTCCGTCAATGTCTTTTTGACATAGGCCACTTTTTTTCTGGCCTTCAGATTGCCTGAAATATAATGGCATTCGCCTTCAAGACATCCGGCCACATATACCCCGTCCGCTCCGTCTTCAATGGCATTCAGAAGATGAAGAATATCCACCCTTCCCGTGCAGGGCACCTGAATGATTTTGATGTCTGCAGGATAGGAAAGTCTCATGGAACCTGCCAGGTCCCCGGCTGCATACGCTCAATACTGGCAGCAGAAAGCGATTATCCTGGGTTCGAATTCTTGGGTCATTATGATCCTCCGTTACGTAGCGATTAAATCGGTAAATTATGCCTCTTGAAACAGCGCATCGGTTTTTGCCATGATCTGCTGATCCGTAAAATGGTTCAGCCGGATCGCCTTGCCCGGACATTCCGCCACACAGGCGCCGCACCCGTGACATTCGGAAGCCTCAATCTTTGCATACCCATCCTCACAGATATAAGGGATGTGATAGGGACAGGTCCTGACACAGGTGAGACAGACCGCACATTTTTCAGGCGTCACCTCTGCCACGACACCGCCCACCATCAATGAATCCCTGGAAAGAATGGTCATGGCCCGGGCAACGGCGGCCCTGGCCTGGGCAATGCTCTCCTCAAGGGGTTTGGGATAATGGGCCAGCCCTGCCACAAAAAGGCCGTCCGAAGCGAAATCAACAGGCCTGAGCTTTGCATGGGCTTCCACCAGGAATCCTTCACTGTTGGTGGGGACTTTAAATTTTTCATACAGTTTTTTGTTGTCAGCCGGGACAATGCCTGACGCAAGAACGATCAGATCCGGGTTAATGGTGACCGGCATCTGGAGGACATGGTCAATGACGGACAGCTCCAGTTGCTTGTTGGAATTGACCCTGACTTCCGGCATTTTTTCAAGATCATACCGGATAAACAGGACACCAAGGCTCCTGGCCTTCTGGTAAAGATCTTCCCTGAAGCCGTAAGACCGGATATCCCTGTACACCACATAAACCCGTTTTCTCTTGTCCATTGTTTTGAGCGCAATGGCGCTTTTTAAGCTGTGGGTGCAGCAGACCTTGCTGCAGAAGGGATTTTCATTGTTTCTCGACCCCACGCACTGGATAAAGACAACGGCTTTTGCTTTGCCAATCCGGGGGTCGTTGTCTCTAAGGGCCGCATCCATATCGAGATGGGTCAATACATCGGGATGTTCGCCATAAAGATATTCATGGGGTTTATATTCTTTTCCGCCCGTTGCCAGAATTGCTGCCCCGTGCTCAATGGTGGTTTTTTCCCCATTGCCCTTGACCGTGGTGATAAAATTTCCCATGGACCCGGTGAAGGAATCCACTTCCGTATCCAGATACAGTTTAATGGATTCATGGGCTTTTGTTCCGGCCACCAGGGTTTCAAGATAATCTTTAATTTTCTCTCCCTGCCAGGTGGTATTCAATTGCCTGGCGATACCGCCAAGCTCGCTCGTTTTTTCCACCAGGTGGACCTCCACGCCCTGGCTGGCTGCGCCAAGGGCCGCTTCCATGCCGGCCACACCGCCGCCCACCACAAGAAGCGCTTTCTTGATATTGAGGCTGACCTGGTGCAAAGGCTCAATCAGAGCTGCTTTGGCCACGGCCATGCGGACGAGATCCTTGGCCTTTTCCGTAGCTTTGTCCGGTTCTTTCATATGGACCCAGGTATTCTGATCCCGGATATTGGCCATCTCAAACAGATATTTATTCAGGCCTGCATCCCGGATGGTTTCCTGGAACAGGGGCTCATGGGTCCTGGGCGAACAGGCTGCCACAATGACCCGGTTGAGCTGGTATTCCTTGATGATCTGCTTCATATGGTCCTGGGAATCCTGGGAACAGGTAAAGAGTTTGTCTTCCACATGGACCACATAGGGAAGGGTTGCGGCATAATCCCGGACTGCCGGCACGTCGGCAATCCCGCCGATATTGATACCGCAGTTGCAGACCCAGACCCCGATCCTGGGTTTTTGGCCGGTGAAATCATTTTCCGGCGGCAGCACCTTTGTTTGGGTCTGGCTCCACCGGTCGGCTGCCAGAGCCATGGTGGCGCTGGATGCGGCGGCAGAGGCTTCCATGACGGAAGAGGGGATATCCTTGGGTTCCTGGAAGGTGCCGCAGACATAAATCCCTTTTCTGCTGGTGCTGACCGGAGTGAGGTTGCCGGTTTTGGCAAAACCGTGGCTGTTGAGTTCAATCCCCATCTTTTCCGCCAGGACCTGGGCATCCTTATTGGGCGCGAGCCCGATGGAGAGCACCACCATATCAAAAATCTCTTCGGCCATGCTTCCTGCCTCAGTGGAATAGACCAGGCGGTAGGTATCCCCCGGTTCCGGGAACACGGAATGAATCCTGGACCGGATAAATCTCACACCGCTGTCATCCATGGCCCTCATATTATATTTGTCAAATTCTTTCCCATGGGTTCTCATGTCCATGAAAAAGATGGCAGTATCCAGGTCCTTGCCGCTGTGCTCTTTTGCAATGACGGCCTGTTTATTGGCATACATGCAGCAGACACCGGAGCAATAGGCATGATCCCCTTTATTGATATCCCTTGACCCCACGCACTGGAGCCATGCGATCTTTTTGGGTTCCTTATGATCGGACGGTCTGACCAGGTGCCCGCCATAGGGACCTGAGGCCGACAGGATTCTTTCAAATTCCAGGCTGGTCATGACATTGGGGCTGTGGCCATAGCAATAAGTGGTCATCTGGGTGGGTTCAAAAGGCGTAAAGCCGGGAGAAAGGATAACGGCACCCACATTGATGGTATGCTCGATCATGGTCATGGAATGATCCACGGCATGGGCAAGACAGGCATCCACACACTGGAGGCATTCGGAGCAATACCCGCAGTTGAGGCACCGTCCCGCTTCTTTCTTGCCTTTTTCCTCTTCATACCCGAGTTCCACCTCGTCAAAATTCCCAAACCGTTTTGCAACGGCAAGCTCAGGCATTTTAGCGCGTTTTTCCTTTTTCATGTCTTCGGTGACCGGCCGGTACTGGGGATTCTCGACCCTGGGAAGCGCTCTTCCCTCTTCCATGTCAAGACCTTTCAGATACCGGTAAATGGATTCGGCAGCTTCCATACCTGCGGCAACCGCGGCAATGGCAACACTGGGGCCGGTCTGGACATCGCCGCCGGCAAATACGCCTTCCCTGTCCGTGGCCAGGGTCACGGGGTTGACTTCGGTGGTATCCCATTTGCTGATGTTAACACCTGCCAGGTTTTCAAGGGCGGACAGATCAGGTCTCTGGCCGATGGCCGGGATGAGCTGATCGATTTCAATGTCATATTCACTGCCGGGCACGGGCACAGGGCGTCTGCGGCCCGATGCATCGGGCTCGCCCAGCTCCATTTTGATGACCCGGACCGCCTTGACCTTGCCGTTCTCTTCGATGAGTTTCTGGGGAGCGGCAAGATAAACAATTTTGGTCCCTTCATCCTCGGCAGCACAGATTTCCTCTTCCCAGGCCGGCATTTCTTTTCTTGTCCTGCGGTAGAGGATGGTGACTTTTTCAGCACCCATCCTTAAAGCTGCCCTTGCCACGTCAATGGCCACGTTGCCGCCGCCGATGATCCCGACTTTTTTACCCACCCGGGTTTTCCCGGTAAGGTTCAATTCCCTTAAAAAATCCACACCCTGGCGTACCCCTTCCAGGTCCTCGCCCGGAATGCCCAGG
>MGTJ01000088.1:4929-46807 GCA_001799395.1 Desulfobacterales bacterium RIFOXYA12_FULL_46_15
CAAGACCCAGGAACACTGCATCAAAACCGTCCGAGAGGAGACTATCCACGGTAAAATCTTTTCCAAGCCGTGAATTGAGCCTGATTTCAACACCCAGGTTGGTGATGACTTCAATGTCCTTGTCCAGCACTTCCCGGGGCAGACGATGATCCGGAATACCGACCCGGAGCATGCCGCCTGCCTGGGGCAGGGCTTCAAAGATCACGCTATCCACACCTTTTTTTGCCAGGTGATACCCGGCAGAAAGCCCGGCCGGGCCTGATCCGATAATAGCGACTTTTTTGCCGATTTTCACTGCACAGTCGATCTTGACTTTCCTGGCATCAAAACTGTCGGCAGCGAGCCGTTTTAAATCCCGGATGGCAACAGGTTCGTCCACATCACATCTTCGGCAGGCATTTTCACATTCATGGGGGCAGACCCTTCCGAGAACTCCGGGCAGGGGAAGCTGTTCCATGATGATTTCAAGGGCCTGTTCATATTTGCCCTGTTTCACCATCTGGACATATCCCTGGACATTGAGTCCGGCAGGACAGGTCAGGCGGCAGGGGGCCTTATCTTTTTTCTCTATGGCAAAGCCTGAGGGCATGGCCTGGGGATAGAGCTTAAAGGCTGCCTTTCTGTCCCGGAGTTCCTCGTCGAACTGGCTGGGAAGTTCCACCGGGCAGACATTGGCACATTCGCCGCAGGCCGTGCATTTTGTAAGATCAATAAACCTGGGTTTCTGTTTAAGCTTTACTGTAAAATCGCCTTCCTCACCGGACAGTGCTTCAATCTCCGTCATGGTCAGAAGCTTTATGTTCAGATGCCTGCCCGCCTCAACCAGTTTGGGTGAGATGATACACATGGAGCAGTCATTGGTGGGAAAGGTTTTATCGAGTTGAGCCATTGTTCCGCCAATGGCTGTATTTTTATCTACGAGGTATACATAATATCCGGACCCCGCCAGATCCAGCGAAGCCTGAATACCTGCAATGCCGGCGCCGACAACCATCACCGACCCTCTACCTTTTTCGGCCATTTGATTTCCTCCTTATTTATAATCCCACTTCAGCCAGGTCCGGCCCGAGATAGGTTCGTTCAGATTCACCCAAAACCCCCATGGCCAGGCAGATGATGGTCCACAGATGGACGACATGGTAATTGCCGCCATAGTGATGGCCGATATCTTCAATCTGACCGTGGCAGTTGTGACAGGGTGCAATGACGTAGTTTGCCCCGGTGGCTTCAATCTGGTTGAATTTGATCCTGCCGAATGCCCTTCTTTCATCCGGGAATCCTGCCTGCAAAGCGCCGCCGCCGCCGCCGCAGCAATAATTGTTATCACGGCTGGGTACGGTATCAATAAAATTTTCTTCGCCTACAACAGTTTTGATCACAAACCGAAGATCATCCACAATTTTATTGGAGCCGCTCTTTCTGGCTATATTGCAGGGGTCCTGGACCGTGAATTTGACCTTTAATTCCTTGTTCCAGTCTGAATTTACTTTAAGCTTTCCTTCCCTGATCCACTGGGCGTAAAGCTCGATAATGGTGATCAGTTGGAATTTGTGGGGGATATTGAATTTTCGCAATCCTTCCAGGATCGCAAAATAGGAATGCCCTCACTCGGTATTGACCACCATGGGACTTTTCAGGTTATTGTCAATATGGTAGGCAAACTCCTCGATGATATATTTCCAGCCTTCATTATCCGCCATGAACATGCAGTAATTCTCACCGGCCCACATGACCGAAGGATAGGTCCAGTCTGCCCCCACAGAATGGAGAATTTTCCACAGGGGACCCATTTCTTCAGGTTCGGTGACAGGCTCCCTTGAATTCTGGTTCAGCACCATAACGGCACCTTCACGGTCCACGGAGACCTCCAGGTCTTCAAACCCGGGATGGCTTTCCCGGATTTCTTCAGCCACATCCAGAACCGTGAATTCAAAATCTTCCTTTTTGGCTCCCATGGCGCTGCCGGTCCTGATATGCTGGTCACAGGACCCGAGGATTCCCTTGGGCCGCTTTTCCCTTGGGATAGCGGCCCGAAGGTTGAATACCAGGGCCGGGATATTGATTTTCATGGGACAGGCTGCCACACACCGCTGGCACATGCTGCACACCCATTTCCAGTTGCTTTTCAGGATCACATCATCCATGCCGAGATTCAGCATCCGGATCAGCTTTCTCGGATCCATATCCATCAGCTCCGAGGCTGCGCACCCGCCGGTACAGGTTCCACAGGTCAGGCAAAGATCAAAGTTCGCCGCCGGTACCTTTCCCAGGACCTCGTCTTTAAACTCAATATCAAGTTCATCAATCTTAATCGCCTCTGCCATTGTAAAGCTCTCCCTTATCTTAATTTGGCTGCGTTCAGATACTGCACCAGGTTATCCACCCCACCGATGGTAATGATATGAACCCCCTGGCAGATATCTTTCAGGCTGTTAACAGTATCGGCAAAAAGCTCCATGCTCGCCTTAGCCTTGTTCGGTGCGCTCATCAGCTTCTGGATAACCCACTCAGGCACAAGTCCGGATTTAAAATGCCGGTTCAGAAACTTACCCATCCCTGCCGTCCTCAGAATCATGACTTCGGCAATGACAGGGACTTTAAAAGGCTCCACCTGTTTCATAAACCTTGCAAACTGATCCACATCAAAAATCGGTGTGGTCAGAAAATATCCCGCACCCACATTCATCATATCTTCCATTTCTTCCATGCCGCGCTTGGGCATGTTTTTTCCCCAGGGGGTTTCCACTCCGGAGCCGAGGACAAAATCGATTTTGCCGTCAAGCTGTTTTCCTTCAATGGTCACGCCCTGTCTTAAATGATCCATGACCGATGCAAGCTTTCCCGAATCCACATGAAAGAACATGGATTCCTGGAGGGTATCGCCGGCAATGCGGTAATCTTCGGTAAACACCAGAAGATTTTCAACACCGGTTTCATGGGCAAGGGTCAGATCTTTCTGTAACTGGTAACGGTTTTTATCTCTTGTTGTGGTCTGGTAAATGGCATTCAGGTTATTCTGTTTCAGAATACCGCAGGTCTTGATGGTATCGCTGACAACCCCTTCGAACTCAATTTCAGCGACAGAGAGGCCGTCCACACGGCCTTTGACCTTGTTCAGGCTTTCAGCAACCGCCTCGGGTTCTTCATCCCCCAAGGGAACCTGAACTTCGGATGTCACAACAAATCTCTTTTTTTCCAAAGATTCCTTTAAATTCATGATCTGCCTCCTTCCTATTTTAATCCCAGTAATTTTGCCACTTCATCCTTGAGCTGGGGCAGTGGTAACGGCTTTGAAAAACAGACATCGGCTCCGTTCTCTTTCATCCGGGCAAATTTTTCATCATCCAGGTATGCTGACAGGACAATGATTTTGGTATGTTTTGATTTTTCACTGGTTTTGATTTTTTTACAGACTTCATAGCCTTTGATATCCGGCATCATGATATCCAGGATCAGAAGATCAGGGTTGAAATGATTGACCTGGAGCCCGGCTTCAAACCCGTCCGAGGCGGAAATCACTTCATAATCAAACTGGTCTTCTTCCAGGGACTGTACAATGGATTCAACAATGATCATGTCATCATCCACAACAAGGATCTTTTTTCTGGCGCCCTGGTCTTTTTCCTGGGGGATGGGGATTCCCTGGCTTCTCATAAATTCTTCAAGATCGGATTTTTTTATCCTGCGATGTCCGCCAACGGTTCGATATGCTTTGATGTGTCCGGCCTCAACCCAGTTGATAATGGTTTTAGACGAAACATTGCAATGTTTGCTGGCAGTGAATACAGTCAACGTGTCTTCCATGGCACCTCCTTGTTTGGTGATGTTGAAATTCAGGTTTTATAGTTATTTCATAAGTTTTATCTTGTCAAGCAAAATAATTCTTATGGAATAACTATAATAAATAAAAAAACTATAATCAAGAACTTTTTTTTAATATAAATTAGCCTGTTTCCAAAGCAGGTTCAATCTGATATAGGACAAAAAAAGAATAGGAAAGCAGGATATGAATAAAAAAACAATTTTCTCATTACTCGCAGGCATTATTGTTTCCATTGCAGCATTATATTTATCTCTGCACAATGTCCCGTTTGCCGATCTTTTTTCTTACCTTGCTGTAATCAATTATGGATGGGTCCTCTTGTCCGGGGCGGTTGCCGTACCCTGCTTCGTGTTGAGGGCCTTTCGCTGGCGCATCATTCTTGAAAATAAAAAAAAACTTGGCTTCTGGCCTGTATTTCATCCCCTGATGATCGGGTTTATGCTTAACAGTATTCTTCCGGGAAGAATCGGTGAAGCGGCAAGACCTTATATATTAAGCAAAAAAGAAAATCTTCCGTTTATAACTGCTCTTGCCACAGTTGCGGTAGAAAGATTAATGGACATGGGCTTTTTAATCATTCTGTCTGCTGCAGTGTTAACCACACTGGACATAGCGCCGGACCTTACCATCTCTTTCGGGGGATATCAATTGAGCCCGGAGAATCTGTCAAGTGCGGGAAAAGGATTGCTTCGCCTGTGCCTGGTAGTGATAGGGGGTATTCTCATGGTAATGGTTCCGTTCACCCGGTCCCTGATTCAGAAGCTTATTCTTTTTGCTCCTGAAATACTCCCTTTTTGTACAAAAGCATTCAAACATCATTTAAAAGAAAAACTCATGCAGCCGGTGGTGAACTGGATCAATCTTTTTTCCGCCGGGTTTTCCCTTTTGAAAAATCCTGCAAAAATAGCCCAGTGCTTCATCCTCACCATTTTGATCTGGGGAGGGACGGCCCTGACCTATTATGTCATGGCCAAAGGATGCCCCGGCGTTGAATTGTCTTATCCAAAATCCATCGCTTTAATGGTGATCATCTGTCTCTTCATTGCCCTGCCTTCAGCTCCAGGCTACTGGGGGTTATGGGAAGCCGGCGGCGTCTTCGGGTTATCCTTGTTCGGCGTTCCGGCAAAAATCGCAGCAGGCTATACCCTGACCAATCATTTTATCCAGCTTCTCCCGGTGATTGTCATCGGCTTGATTTCCGCCATGGTCACCGGCGCTGGTATCTTTCAGATGGCGAAAATCCGTAAGGAGCCCTTATGACCCGGAATATTTTTGACCAGGTAGCTCCGGATTATGAAAAAATACACAACCAGAGTCTTCCCCCCGGTGTCCGGAGCGAAAGCTTCATCATCCAGCGGGCAGCCTGTGCAACTGAATGGATATTATCCAGAATAAGCTATGGGGAATTCTCATATCTTGATTTTGGGTGCGGCAACGGGAGGATGCTGAAATGTCTTCTGGAATCATCCGTGTTAAGGCCGTTTCTGGACACGGGCCGATTGCACCTGTTCGGGTTTGATACATCTGCGGATTCACTCAATGAAGCCCGGACCCTTCTGAATGATGAATCCGTCATTCTTGCCGAAAACTGGTGTGAGTTTCCACAAGGGCTTTGCTTTGATCTTGTGGTGAGCTGTCATGTCTTTCACCATATTCCTCCAAAAGAACGGCCAAAAACAGCAGCAGCCCTTTACCGGAGAATGAAACCCGGTTCAAGGCTGGTGATCTTTGAACAAAACCCCTTAAATCCGGCCACCCGTCTTCTGGTGAAAGCCTGCCCTTTTGACAGGGACGCGCGCCTGTTGACGGCAACCGAAACCCGGAACCTGTTTTTAAAAAATTCATTCCGTTTTCTTGACCAGGCCTATATCAATCTTCTTCCGCCCCAGTGGGTGAAAAATGATTGTCTTGCCGCCATTGAGAAAAAGCTTTTGTCATTTCCCATCGGAGCCCAATATTGGATAATGTTTCAGCGCGGCAGGCATATCGGATAAATCGGCAAAACTGCACAACCGGATATTACGGGCAATTAACAGGGATTGGACGGACGGACCGGCAAGGGCGTCCAGTTCTATTTGGTGGCCATAGTTCCAGCGCCTGATATATGGCTCTTCAGGCGTTAAACCGGGATGGCACATAAGCTCATACACCCTGCCGGGTTTCAGCGCCCTCAGGATCCGCTCCAGACTTTCCGGGTTGAGGCGCCCTCCCTCATGAAACCCCAGGAACCGGGGAGATTGACATCCGGGCACCCTTCTTCGATTCAGACGGGCAACCAGGCAACCGGCACGCAAGGCCATGGAGCCGGTCATGCGGACAAGTCCATGAGAAGTAATGGGCCGGGCAACCAGGCGATCCTCCATGGGGATGCGAACAAAGGGAATATGATATCGGCGGGCCAGGCCAATTGCCAGCCCGGCGATTCCGGGCAGGGCATGAAGATGCTGGTGGCTGTCCAGATGGGTCACCCGGATGCCGCAATTGAGGATTCGTTCAATCTGGGCAGACCATTCCGCTTGAATTTCCGGGAGTTGAATCCTTTGATTTAAAAGAAGCTTCAGCAGCATGGAGATATCGGGAGGGAAATATCCGTCTTTTCCGGCCAGGGAAGTTTTTTGTTTCAAGAGCGGTTTTTCAGCCACAAGGGTTAAATGGACTCCCACATCCAGGGCCGGGAATGCACGGCATAAGGCAACGGCATGATCAAAGGCCCTGCCGACCGCCATCAAGGATGTCGTGGTGACGATACCGTTGCAATGGGCCTTGACAATGCCGTTATTAATGGCTTTTGATATACCGAAATCATCTGCATTGACGATCAGACGTGCAAAGGGTTTCAGATCTAAGGGAAAGCTATTGCCGGAAGGATTCATGGAATGATGAAACCTGCCCGGATGGAAGCGTTTTAGAAAAACCGGCAATGTCACAGATAATGAATCTTGGCCTTTGGCGAACCTCAATGATGATACGGCCCACATATTCCCCAAGAATTCCGAGATAAACAAACAGTATGGAAAACAAAAGGGAAATGACCATCAGGGTCGAAGCCCAGCCGGGCACGGTCCCCTGGCCAAAAATTTTTCCCCAGAATGCGTAGAAAAGAACACAGACCGAAATCAGGCTCCCCAGAAGGCCGATTAAAATCCCGATCCGCAAGGGCATGACGGAAAAAGAACTTACCCCTTTCCAGGCAAAGCTGACCATCTTTCTTAAACTATACTGGGAACGGCCATGAATCCTTTTCCCTGAGTCGTATGGAACTATGCAGGAAGGAAATCCGATCCATTCGGTCAACCCGCGCAAGAACAACCCCTCTTCTTTAAACCGAAGCAATTCCTGAAGCGCCTGGCGATCCAGCAACCGGAAATCCGCCAGACCTGCCTGCAATTTTACGCCGCTCAGATAGGAGAAAAGCCGGTAGAAACTCAGTGAGGTCCATTTCTTAAACCATCCGATCTCACAATGATCTTTGCGCAGGGTTTTTACCACCTTAAACCCTGAGCGCCATCGTTCCAGGAGGGCCGGTATCATCTCCACCGGGTGCTGCAGATCACAATCCATCATGATCACGGCATCGCCTTCAGCCATTTCCAATCCGGCCATGAGGGCATATTGATGCCCGAAATTACGGGACAGCCGGACCCCCCGCACCCGCGAATCCCCCTTTGCCAGTGTTGTGACGGCAAGCCATGAATCATCCCGGCTGCCGTCATCGGCAAAAATCAGTTCAAGGCTGCCGGGTTCGGATTGCATGATTTTAACAATTCGCTGATATAAAAGAGGAATGTTCTTCTCCTCGTTAAACACCGGGACAACAATGGATATGGTTTGTGATGAAGCGTCTTTCATAAAGAATCAACCGACCCAGTAATGGTTCAGAAAACTGATAATATTCAGCGCCAATAGAAGAACCGAAGTTAACATCCAGGCCCCGCGACCCGTGACCGAGCGGATGGAGGCTGCCATGAGGTAGATCGGAAAAAGCATCATGGAATACCGGGTAACCGCAAGAAATGTACCGGTGCTCAAGGCAATACCCATTGAAACCAGCATGTAGAGACCATATGAAATCCTCAGCCGTTTCATCGCCAGGGTTCCGATAACAATGATCAAGGCTGTAAAAAACAGATCATTGGCCATATTAATCCAATAGGGACTGTTACGCATAATGTAATCGGATGCAGCAAAATCAAAATCCCTGCCCCAATTGTATTGGATTTTAAGATAAAGAAAAAAATCCCCAAAGGCAATCCAGTGATATAAAAAAAATCCAAAAGCCCCGGACGGCGCCAGGGCCAGCGGCCAGACACGCCTGGTGAATATTGATTTTAAGCCCTGGCTCTGAATAAATTCAACCAGCAGCAAAACACATAAAAAAACACCGGCAATGCGCGTGGCTGAAGCAAACGCTGCAAAGATGCCTGCAATAAGAAATTTCTGCTCCCGGGCGTAATAGACCATGGAGAGAGACAAAAAAAGAAACAGTGATTCCGAATAAACCGCATTAAGGATAAAGGCTGTGGGATATACCAATAAAAACATGACCGGCAGCACCGGGTCAATGTCGGGATGAAACCGTTGTGCCAGCCTAACCATCATGACAGAGGACAGGACCAGGAAAAAACAGCTCACCATCCATCCGGACAAAACCGGGTTGCCGTTGGCCAGAGGGGCTGTCATCCGGATTAAAAACGGATAAAGCGGAAAAAAGACCACATTGGCAATGCCTTTTTCCCCACGCAGATAATAGCCTTTTTGAGCAATATCAAGATACCAGTAAGAATCCCAGCGGTTGTGTATGTCCACAATCCCCCAGTTCCGGGCAGGAGGTGTAATACCCGCTCTTGCAATCCATCTGAAGGCATTGTCCGGGCCAAGATTCAGCCGGTTAAACGCAATGAGGGCAAAACCATTGACGATTATAAGCCATATGACAACCATTCCCACCCCGCGCCGCATAGCCGGGTTGGCTTGAAATAATCGTTGAAGCCTGCTGCCCCCGACACCGGAAAAAGTGACCATCAATCGTCTTAATATGCCCCGTGTTAAATATAATGCATTGACTCAATATGCATGTCAGATACCCTTTAGGCCGGGAAGAGGCCTTTTGTCAAGAATAGGATAATAAAATAATAAAATAACCGGTTCAAGGTAAGGAGTATATGCCTTTTGCTCCCCTGCCAAAAGGGATTTTAAGTTTCTTCATCCTGTGTCTCAATGTCCGCGGATTTATTTGAAGCAGTTCTGCTGCACCTCCTTTTCCATCCACCCTGCCTCCTGCTATGGTTAATACCCTTTTAATATGCTGCTCCATGACAGAATCCAGGTTCAAGGTGTCTTTACAAGGCAGTTCAGAATCTTTATTTTTTTTAAGGGTATGAAAAGCGCCCAAAGGCTTGGAATCTGATCCGGGAAAGACAATCCCTTCAAAGGATATGGGTTTCCCATGGCTTAGTATCAGGGCTCTTTCAACTGTATTTTCCAATTCCCGCACGTTTCCCGGCCAATGGTAGCCTAAAAGATTGTCTATCGCTTCAGTGGTCAGCTTCGGGGTGAACCTGAGGTTCATCTGGGTTGATTTTTTCTGTAAGAAATGATGGACAAGTGAGGGTATGTCTGATTTGCGTTCGCGAAGGGGCGGGATAAAGATAGGAAATACCTTTAACCGGAAAAACAGATCCTGTCTGAACCTGCCCTGGTCCATCATTTTGTCCAGATCTCGGTGTGTGGCGGCAATTACGCGGATATCCAGGCTTATCGGGCCCTTGCCTCCTACACGTTCAATCTTTTTTTCCTGAAGAACCCTCAGCAGCCTGACCTGAGCTTCAAGGCTGAGTTCACCGATTTCATCCAGAAAAATGCTTCCCCCCTGGGCACGTTCGAATTTTCCCCGTTTCCTTGATATGGCTCCTGTAAATGCTCCCTTTTCATGTCCGAACAATTCACTGTCCATGAGCGATTCAGGAATCGCTCCGCAATTAACTTCGATAAACGGCTTGTCCCGCTTAAGGGAAAGGTTGTGAATCGATTTGGCAATCAATTCCTTTCCCACACCTGTCTCTCCCAGCAGCAAAACAGGACTGTCCATCGGTGCAACATGCTCCACAAGATCCATGACCCCTTTTAATCCGAATTCAGCCCCGATGACCTCTTCCCCCCCGATACGCCTGAGTTCTTTATGCAGGTATCGGTTGTCGTCTTCCAGCAGATCTTTGTATTCCTGAATTTCCCTGTACCGGGTGCTGTTGCTTACCGCAATCGCAAAGGGATCATTCAACTGGCTGATCAAGTCTGTATGTTTTTTGGTAAAGGTCTCGCCTGGAAAACTGAAAAATCCGATGGCACCGAGAAATTGATTCTCGATAACAAGATCCATTGCAATAACGGAAAGGTCAAGACACCCCATGACCTTGCAAATGGCAAGGCCAACTGGATCCTTGCTGGTATTGGACATGATACGGACACGGATGGACCGCTGGGTTTCAATCTGCCTTCGGCCTTCAGGAGAAATCTGAATCTTGACAGACATTGCCTTATGCTGCTTCAGGTCGGCATGTGCAATGCCTTCTGTGATCCCGGTTTCCTGGTCGTAAAGAAACACAGCCAACTGGCTGACCGGAAGAATATCCTGAAAATACCACAGGCACTCCCAAAGGGCTTTTTCAAGTTCAAGACTGCTGCTGATTTTAAGAATTGCATTTCTGAAAAAAGAATTATTATCAACCAATTCCGGCTCCTGATATGAATCAAATACCAAATATGATAAAACGTCTATCATATACGATAATCAATACTGCAAATATGATATAAAGACAAGTTTCCATTTGCAGCATCCCTCGGTTTTTTATTCAACCTATTGAAATCATAATATGAAATTTATTATCCGGTTTCCATGGCATGGATTTTGTACTTCAGTCATTGGTGAAACACTGATGCACAAGATATTAAACCGGAAAAAAAAGACCTCTGTCTTTACCGGGAAACCTGAAGAGGAAAATATGAGCTTTAAAATCAGCAAGCCGCAAAAGGAAATTCAAAAAGCTGCCAGGGACTTTGCAAAAGGAGAATTCGACAAGGACCTTGCCTTTGATATGGAAAGAGCACAAAAATTTCCTGAAGATGTCAGGAATAAAGCTGCCGGGCTTGGGTTCATAGGCATCCATTATCCTGAAGAATATTATGGCGCAGGACTTGGAATTCTTGAAAATGTGTTGCTTGCCGAAGAATTCTGCAAAAAAGATTCTTCCATGGGAATAGGACTGATGCTTTCCGGCTTTGCTGCTGAATGCATTCTGCGGTTTGGCACCGACAGCTTAAAAGACCGGTTCCTTTCCGGGATTGCAAGTGGTGAAATGCTTTCCGGAGAGGCATTCACTGAATCTGTTTCTGGATATGACACAGGAGACATAAAAACATGGGCACAAAAAAAAGAGGATGCCTGGATCATCAATGGTCAAAAAACACTTGTGACCAATGGCGGTAAAGCCGGGGTTTACTGCGTCCTCTGCAGGACAGATCCCGGAAGCATCGGGGCTGACGGGATAAGCATGATCCTTGCGGAGGGAAACAGTGAAGGCCTTTTATCGGTCAACCCCAGAGACAAGCTCGGCATGAGGATGGTTTCGACATCCGACCTTGTTTTTAATAATGTCAAGGTCCCTTGCAGTAATCTTGTCGGCAAACAGGGTAAGGGAGTACTCCAGGCATTAGCCTTTTATGATGAAGCCAGGATTCTTTTGTCTGCCATGGCTCTCGGAACAGCCAGGGGCGCATTTTTACGGGCGCTTGATTATGTCAGGCAAAGAGAATTGTTCGGGAAAAAACTTGCAGGTTTCCAGGTAACCCGGCACAAACTTGCCGACATGGCGATGGGAATTAATATAGCTGAGCATCTGGTGTATGAAGTTGCGGCTGATTTTGACAGCGGCCGGAGCGATTCCGGCCGTATCGCCATGGCCGGGCTTTCAGCCTGTCAGGCTGCCATAGACGTCAGTAGTGAGGCAATCCAGCTTTTGGGCGGCTATGGCTATATGGCTGAATATGAACTTGAACGGTTCTACCGTGATGCAAAGTCCATGGGGATTTTTTTAGGCAATACCGGAATGATGAAGGATATCATTGCAAAGAACATCATCGAAAAGATCAAATAACAGGCATTAAAAAGGGTTGCTCATGAACATATTGAAATACAGTGAAAAACATTCAGCCTTTCGTGAAAAGTTTCGTGCTTTTGTTAAAAAGGAAATACTGCCGAATGCAGAAAAGTGGGAACAGGATCATATGGTTCCGAAACAAGCCTGGAAAAAAATGGGGCAGGAAGGCTTCCTGTGCCCTTGTGTTCAACCCGAATATGGCGGACCAGGCCTTGATTTCCTTTATACAGTCATCATCATCGAGGAAATGGCAAGGACGCGCCAGACAGGATTGATCTCTTACCTGCACAGCGACATTATTGTTCCTTATATCGAAAGTTTCGGCTCTGAATGGCAAAAGAAAAAATACCTTCCGGGATGTGTCAGCGGAGATATTATTACTGCTGTCGGCATGACCGAACCGGGTGCCGGCAGCGATCTGGCATCTATTTCAACTATCGCGGTTGAAGAAGAGGGCCATGTCATCATCAACGGATCAAAAACTTTCATATCAAACGGAATCAATTGCGATCTCCTGATAATTGCCGTGAAAGACCCTCTGATCGAAAACCCTCACAAGGCAATTTCCCTTTATCTGGTGGAAGACAAGACACCTGGGTTTAAAAAGGGCGGCAAGCTTGAAAAAATGGGGATGCACAGCCAGGATACTGCAGAATTGTTTTTTACCAATTGCAGAATCCCTGTGGAAAACCTTCTTGGGGAAAAAGGGGTCGGGTTTGTAATGCTGATGAAAAAACTCCAGCAAGAGCGCCTGACCTGTTCCATTATGGCATTGAACAAGGCAGAGTATGTTCTTGAGTGGACTATTGAGTATTGTAAAAATACCCAGGTGTCGGGCAGACCTCTTTCAAGTTCCCAGTCTGTACAGTTCGCTTTTGCAGAAATGGCCACAGAGGCCAGGATGTCAAGGCTGTTTGTAGAAAATCTGATAGCAGATCACATGGAAAAAAAGGATATCGTTATTGAAACCTCCATGGCCAAGTACCAGACTTCGGATATGGCCAACCGGTTTGCAAACAGATGTCTTGATATTATCGGCAGCTATGCAATGGATGAACAGTGCCCTCTTGTCCGTGAACTGCGCGATTTGAAAGTCATGCCCATCTTTGCCGGCACCAATGAGATCATGAAGGGTATTATTGCAAAATCAATGAAATTGTAAAGCTAAAGGAGAATGTTATGACCGGAATCTGTTCATATGGCGGTTATGTGCCACGATACAGACTCAATCGAAAAGAAATATTCGAACAGGTGGGGTGGGTAAATCAGGCGACAATCGGTTATACCCGAGGTGAAAAAGCAGTATGCAATTTTGATGAAGACAGCATCACCATGGCCGTGGCAGCAGGAATTGATTCCCTGGCCGGATTTGACAGAACCAGGATCAAAGGGCTTTTTTTTGCATCCACGAGCATGCCTTATAAGGAACGGCTCAATGCCGGCATTGTTAAGGAAGCCCTTGGGATAAGCGATCAGGTCCGGGCAGCTGATTTTTCCGGCAGCATAAAGGCAGGAACCACGGCTTTGCTCAGTGCGCTTGGAGATGTTGAATCAAAATACCTTGATAATGTCATGGTGTGTGCATCCGACTGCCGGCTGGGCAAACCTTCATCACCCCAGGAGATGATCTGCGGGGACGCAGCCGCTGCATTTGTGGTAGGCAGGGATGATGTCATTGCCGAATTTGAGGGTTCTTTTTCAACAACCTATGATTTTGTGGACCACTACCGGGGGGATGCAAGTCTTTATGACAGGCAGTGGGAAGAAAGGTGGGTCAGGGATCTGGGTATTGATCTGATGATATCGGAGACAATAAGCGGCCTTCTGAAAAAATACAATATCAGGGCCTGCGATTTCACAAAGGTTGTTTATCCCTGCATTTATCCAGGGGTTCGTAAAAAACTGAATTCTGCGCTGGGAATATCACCAAAAGCCGACCAGGACAACCTGCAGGCTGAAATTGGTGAAACCGGTGCAGCCCATCCTCTGGTAATGCTGGCATCTGTTCTGGATCAATCAAAGCCGGGGGACAGAATACTTCTGGCCGGTTTCGGAAGCGGCTGCGATGCCCTTTGTTTTAGAGTAACCGAAAATATAAGGAACTTGAGCCATAGAAAAGGAATTACAGGATTCCTCAAGGAAAAGGCCGAACTTGACAATTATACCAAGTACCTGGCCTGGCGGGGTATATTGCCTGTGGACACAGGCATGCGCAGCGAAGAGGACGAACCGACCCGGTGGTCTGTATTGTGGCGAAAAAGAAAAGAGATCACAGGGCTTTGGGGAAACAGATGTAAACGATGCGGCACAGCCCAGTACCCGCAACAAAGGATATGCGTCAATCCTGAATGCCAGGCTGCAGATGAAATGGAAGATTATCTTTTTTCAGATAAAACAGGGCGTATTGCCAGTTTTACAGGCGATATGCTGGCGCCTTCCTTAAATCCGCCCGCTGTTTACGGCCAGGTGGAATTTGATGGAGGCGGCAAGTATCTGTTTGATTTTACAGACTGCAATCTTGAAACCATCAAAACAGGGATGCCGGTTTTCATGAGCTTTCGCAGGAAATACAGGGATGAAAAAAGAAAAATTTCCGGGTACTTCTGGAAAGCCGTACCCCGGATTGAGGAGGAATGAAAAATGGCAGATGGTATTAAAGACAAGGTGGCGATCTTAGGCATGGGATGCACAAAATTCGGCGAGCGCTGGGAATCCGGGGTTGAGGATCTGATGACGGAAGCTTTTCTTGAATGCCTGGCAGATGCCGGTATTGAGAAAAAAGAAATTCAGGCGGCATGGCTTGGGACCTGTTATTCCAGCCTGCATGCGGGCAAATCCGGGATACCTCTCGGAACTGCCTTGAAGCTTGGCTATATCCCTGTCAGCAGGGTCGAAAATTTCTGCGGCACGGCAACGGAAGCATTTAAAGGAGCCTGTTATGCTGTTGCTGCAGGGGTGTATGACATCGTTCTTGCCCTGGGAGTTGAAAAGTTGAAAGATACAGGATACGGGGGTCTGCCCATGGCCGGCGCATTCGGTTACATTGAATTTCTTCGCGGGGCGAATTCCACAGCTCCAGGGTTGTTTGCCCAGCTTGCAACAGCATATTCTTCAAAACACAGGATTGAAATGGACATGATCAAGGATGCCATTTCCCACATTTCCGCCAAGAGCCATGCAAATGGGGCTTTAAATCCAAAAGCCCATTTGCAGAAGGTTGTATCAGAGGAAATGATCAAAAAAGCTCCGATGATCGCTTACCCCCTAGGATTGTTCGACTGTTGCGGTGTCAGCGACGGAGCGGCGGCAGCTATTGTAACCACGCCGGAAATCGCCCGAAGCCTTAAGAGAAATCAGGATATTGTCAAGGTCAAATCAATTCAGGCATCTGTCAGTTCAGGAGAAGAAGCATGGTTCAGCAATTGGGATGGTACAGGTTTTGTCACGACCCGGAAGGCTTCAGCAAGGGCTTATGAAGAAGCAGGGATAACTGATCCGCGGCATGAACTCAATATGATGGAAGTCCATGACTGTTTCTCCATCACTGAATTTGTCACCATGGAAGACCTTCATATTTCAAAAAAGGGTTGTGCATATGAAGATGTAATGAACGGCTTTTTTGATCTTGACGGCAAGATCCCGTGCCAGGTGGATGGCGGACTGAAATGCTTCGGCCATCCTGTCGGGGCGTCCGGCCTCCGCATGATTTATGCCATGTACGAGCAATTGCTGGACCGGGTTCCTGAAATACGCAAGATCAGGAATGCAAGGCTTGGGCTTACCCATAATCTGGGGGGTTTTCCCCATGCCAATATCTGTGCTTTGACAATAATCGGAAAAGACTGATGGATAAAAATCAAAGGAGATAATCATGACAGGAATGCTGAAGAATAAAGTTGCGATCATTACAGGCTCCGGAAGGGGCATCGGCAGGGAGACCGCCATCATGTTCGCCAATGAAGGAGCAAAGGTCGTGGTCAGTGACATCGATCCTGAGCCTGCCCGAAAAACAGTTGAAGATATCAGGCAATCAGGGGGGGATGCTGTGTCATATACCGGAGATGTAATGGCGTCCGGTTTTGCCAGCGGGATTGTGGAAAAGGCAGTGGAAACCTTTGGGGGCCTTCATATTCTTGTCAACAATGCAGGATTTACCTGGGACAACCTGATTCACAAGATGACGGAAGAACAATGGGATAAAATCCTTGACATCCACCTTAAAGCCCCGTTCAGGATCATTCAGGCGGCAAAACCCTATTTCTGCGATGCTGCAAAAGAGGAAATCAGTAAAAACGGCAGTGCGTTAGCCAGAAAAATCATCAATATTTCTTCTGTGGCAGGCACAGGAGGAAACCTTGGACAGGCGAATTACTCTTCTGCCAAAGCCGGTGTCACAGGGTTGACCAAAACCATGAGTAAAGAATGGGCAAGGTATAATGTCCAGTCCAATTGCGTGGCATATGGATTTATTGATACAAGGCTCACTCAGGATAAAGAACAGGGGATCTGCGTTGATACGGGAAGCCGGAAAGTGGCTGTAGGCATTCCTGCCAAAAATCGGGACCTTTTTACCAAAATGATTCCCATGGGCCGTCCGGGGACAGTGAGGGAGGCGGCAGGCGTGATTTTGTTTTTTGCTTCCCCTCTTTCCGATTATGTTTCAGGACAGGTGCTGATCTGCGGCGGCGGGTTTGTCATGTAAACGTTCTTTTTTAAAATGCCCTTGTCCGGCAAGGCTTTTTCGTATTTTCCAATCAGGAGAAGAAAATGGCGCTTAACCTCGATGTGATCGGTAAAAAATCCGATACGGTTCCATTCGTTTATAACAAGGATCTGGTGATCATCTATGCACTGGGAATCGGTGCCGGTGTGGAAGAACTCGATTTTGTCTATGAAAAAAATCTTAAAGTGTTTCCCACATTTTCTGTGGTTCCTTTTATACCGATGTTTTTATCCACTATTGTTCCGCAGATCAATTTCAATCTTTTCACCATGCTGCACGGAGAGCATAAGATACTTGTCCACAAACCCATTCCGGTATCCGGGACACTGAATACCCAGGCCTTCTATGATTCGGCATATGACAAGGGAGATAAGGGGGCAGTGGTGAATATAACATTTGAAACAAGGGACGAACAAGGCGAACTCTTGTTTGAAAACAAGGCTGTTCTTGTGGACCGCAGTGCTGGTAATTTCGGCTGGGATAGAGGGCCAAAGAGCCTGCCTGTGGTTCCGCCAGAAGGAAAGGAGCCTGATTTTAGCGTGGAATATGCAATCCCGATAAATCAGGCTGCACTCTACAGGCTTAGCGGAGACAAAAATCCTCTTCATATCGATCCCGGGTTTGCAAAAAAAGGCGGATTTGACCGGCCCATCCTCCAGGGCCTTTGCAGTTTCGGATATGCTGGAAGGGCTATCCTCCACAGCATTTGCGGCAGTGATCCTTCCAGGCTGAAATCATTTTCAGCCAGATTCATGAATGTGGTTTTTGCCGGTGACACTCTTATCACTGAAGGATGGAAAGCCGCCGGGGACAGTTATATTGTGAGAACAATAAATCAGCACGGCAGGATAATACTTGGCAGCGCAATAGCCGAACTTGCATGACACACCGGGATGAAGCACTCCGGCTTTGAAAAGCGATACTGTTATTAACTTATATTAAAGGAGAATGACAATGCAGTTAACATCGATTATCAAGAGAGCGGCTCAGGTCAATCCCAGAGGCCTGGCAACTGTTTACAAAGACCGGAAACAAACCTGGCCCCAGTTGGTTGAAAGGGTAGGCAGACTTGCAGGCGCACTGCAAAAAGCCGGTATGAAGACAGGTGATAGAGTCGCCATGCTGGGTATGAACTCGGACCGCTTCATTGAATATTTATTCGGGGTCATGTGGGGAGGCGGCGTTGTCATGCCCATGAACCTTCGCTGGGCCCCGCCGGAAAGCGCCTATGCCATTGATAATGCAGGAGTAAAGATTCTTATCGTCGATGATGCTTTTGAGGCCATGGTCCCTGCCATCAGAGAAAGAACAGGAAACATAAAAACAGTCATTTTTGCCGGTGACAGGGAAACGCCCATGGATATGATGAATTATGAAGAGATCCTCGAAGCAGCCGATCCTGTCCCTGATGCAGGCCGCGGCAATGAAGACCTTGCAGGTATATTTTATACAGGCGGCACAACAGGATTTCCCAAAGGAGCTATGCTTCCGCACCGCGGAATTTACAGCAGCAGCCTTTCCTGTGTATGGGGGTTTGACCTGACTGACAGGGCAAGCTATCTTCATGCAGCACCCATGTTTCACATGGCTGATATAGCCATGATGATATCGACCTGCCTGGCTGCAGGGACCCATATCATCATTCCCATGTTCAATCCGGAAGCAACGCTGGAAGCTATTGAAGCACACAGGCCGACCCATGTCCTTCTGGTTCCGGTAATGATCCGGATGATGCTTGAAAGCCCTGAATTTGACAAAACCGATGTTTCTTCCCTCAAGCGAATCATTTACGGTGCTTCTTCCATCACTGAATCCCTTCTGGTCAAAGCCATGGAGAAATTTGCAGGCTGCGGGTTTGCACAAGGATTCGGACAGACTGAATTAAGCCCGGTGTGTACAATACTCGATGCAAAGCACCATGTGCTTGAGGGCCCTTATGCCGGCAAGCTGCGTTCAGCAGGGCAGGCCACAAACACCTGTGAAATCAAAATTGTCGATCCGGCCGGCAATGAACTGCCTGCCGGGAAGGTCGGGGAGATACTTGTCAAAGGCCCCATTACAATGCTTGGTTATTGGAACAATCCTGATCAGACAGCAGCAACAATCACAGATGGCTGGGTTCACATGGGAGACGGAGGCTACCTGGACGATGACGGATTTTTGTTCGTTGTTGACCGCCTTAAGGACATGATTGTCAGTGGCGGTGAAAACGTCTATTCCGCTGAGGTGGAAAATGCCGTGACACAGCATCCGGATGTTGCAGCCTGCGCCGTTATCGGCATCCCGAGCAAGAAATGGGGCGAAAGCGTTCACGCGATTGTTATTCTCAATAAGGGAGCAAAAGCGACTGAAGATGATATCAAAAAATTCTGCCATACCCTGATCGCCGGATACAAATGCCCCTGGACAGTTGAGTTCCGCACGGAACCCTTCCCGCTTTCGGCTGCCAACAAGGTATTGAAGACAGAACTGCGCAAGCCTTTCTGGGAAGGGAGGACAAGAAGAGTGAATTAATTTTTTTTATCCCGGCACCTCTTGACAGGGTGCCGGGATAAAAAACAGGCTATCTGGCACCTGAAAGCGGCAGCATGACGGTAAACTTTGTCCATTGTCCTTCTTCAGATTCAACCGTGATGTCACCGTCATGATCTTTGATAAACCCGTAGCACACGGAAAGTCCTAACCCCACCCCCTGAATACTTTCTGTTTTTGTAGTAAAAAATGAATCAAAAATTTTTTTGATATGCTCGGGTTTAATCCCTGTTCCAGTATCCCGGATGATAATATAGAGCCTGTCACCTGTGATCCGGGTGGAAATTTCAAGGTTCCCTCCTTCGGGCATGGCATACATGGAATTGGAAAACATATTGATAAACACCTGGCGAAGCTGATCCCTGGAGGCCAGGATAACCCCCGGATTCTCCGCCAGATCCAGATGGACCTTGATGCTGTTTTCCCGGAATCTTTTTTCATACAGGAGCAGGAGTTCATCAATGACCACATTGATATCCATCTCAACACGCTTGTCCTGATCCGGCCGTGAAAAAGAAAGCATTTTTTTCAGCATGTCCGCCAGCCGTACAATTTCCGATAAAGACATGTCCAGGAGCCTCCTGCGTTTGTTTTCAGGAGGGATTTCCGTTTTCATCAGCTCAAGAGTATTCATAATACCGAAAAGCGGGTTGTTCAGCTCATGGGCAATCTGGGAGGTGAGCCGTCCCATGGCAGCCAGCTTCTCGGACTGGAGCAGGTGCTGTCTTGCCGCACTCAATTCCCTTTCCGTCTGAAGCCGTTCCTTTAGATCCACAAACAACCCCACCGATGCCACTTCATTGCCTTTTTCATCATATATCAGGCTTGCCGACAAATTGCCTTCAACCACTTCTCCATTATCTTTTATCAAATTCAAAGGATAGGAATTCAATTTGCCCTTACCCCCGAATTTTTCATCCCTGAGCATCTCATTCACCTTTTTTGCGACCTTGATGGAGAAAACCTGCTGGATGGTCATTTTTTCAACGACTTCCAGGGCTTTCAGCCCGAAGACACTCTCTGCGCCCTGGTTCCACAGCCGGATCACACCCTTGGTATCCATTGCCATGATGGCATTTGGGGAGCATGAAATAATCCTGTCCAGAAAATCATGGGCTTCTTTTAATTCGTTTTCATGTCTTTTCCTGCGGGTCTGGTCCACAACAATGCCTTCATATCCCAGGATTTCGCCTTTTAAATCATACCGGACATTGCTGGTGAGGAGGATATGAAGAACATGCCCGTCCCGGCGGCGCCATTTGACTTCATAATCCACCACTTTGCCTTTTTTCTCGATTATTTCCGTATATTTCTGCCTGTCGGCAGGACTTAAATACACATCCCTGGCAAGGTCAAGGGAAAGGAATTCTTCTTTATCCTGGTATCCCAGCATTTTCAACAGTGTTGGGTTGACATCCAGAAACCGGCCTTCCTTGCTGCTGATAAACACCCCGCACCCTACGTGCTTAAAGAGCCTCTGGTAACTTTCCTTTGAAGATTTAAGTTTTTCCTCCTGAAGGACGGAATGGGTGATGTCCCGGTATATGGTCAGCTTTGACCGGGTTCCGTCATGGTTCATCACCGGCATCTCAGCCAAAGAAAAAAATTTATTCACAGAATCAATATAGACTTCACTGTGATGGGTTTCCCCTTTTTTAAAGATCTCATCAAATTTACACCAGTCACAGGGCTGATCCGATCCGACCAGCACCTCATGGCATTTGTTCCCGATCCTGTCCCCAAACAGAACCTTCATGTATTTATTCATATATTCAACCCGATAATCATCACTGACGATATAAATACCGTCTTCAAAAGCATCCAGGGCATCCAGTAGTTTCGGGGTGTGGTCTGTCATGACATCCTCCTTTATATTCACCATCCATTCATTTTCATGATTAATACGTGGCGTCCCGTTTTTTGTCAAGGCACGGGTCTGCTAACAAATTTTTTTGGGGAACAACAGGTTTCCAGGTTGCAGACCGGATTTGAAAAGGGTAAAAGGAAACGGATGCGATATATGGTATAAACGGATTCAAAAGAGGAACGTATGGGAGATGACAAGCCTTCATTTGACAAAGAGGTAATTCCCCTCAGGGGAAAAATTGATGATATTGATTCGCAGATTCTTTCCCTTTTAGCCCGGCGCCAGGCTGAAGTTGAAAAAGTAGTGCACTTGAAAAAGAAACACCATGTTCCGGTGTATCATCCCGCAAGGGAGGAGGATCTGATTTCAAAACTCAGGACAGAAGCAAAAAAGGCCTGCCTTGAACCGGATTTTCTCGAAGAACTCTACCGCATCATCCTGAGGCAATCCCGTGTCAAACAGACTGATAAGATGGTACATAAAGGCCTCCGGCCCGGCGCCAGTATCCTGATTATAGGCGGTTTGGGCCAGATGGGGAATTTTTTTGCCTCTCTTTTTCAAAAATCCGGCTATAAGGTAAAGAGTCTTGCCAGGCATGACTGGGACCGGGCAGGGGATTTATGCAAAGATATCGATCTGGCCCTTGTGTCCGTCCCCATTGATAAAACCGAAGGTGTAATTGAAAAAATCGCTCCCTTTCTTTCCCCAAAAACCCTTCTTGCCGATCTCACCAGCATCAAGGAAAAACCTTTGCAAAAAATGCTGGACGCTCACCCGGGTCCGGTGATCGGGCTTCATCCCATCTTTGGTCCCACGTCAGGTTCCCTTGACAAACAGATCATAGTTGTCACACCCGGCCGGAATCCGGATCAGTGCCGCTGGCTCATAGATCAGTTTATCCTGTGGGGAGCCGTCATGGTTGAATCCACTGCAAAAGAACATGATGATATCATGGGAATCGTTCAGGCCCTGCGTCATTTTGCAACCTTCTGTTTCGGACGGTTCTTATATGAAAAACACCTCCGCCTTGAAAAAACCCTTGAATTTTCAAGTCCTATTTATCGTCTTGAACTTGGAATGGTGGGAAGACTCTTTGCCCAGGAAAGCTCCCTTTATTCTGAAATAATTTTTGCTACAAAAGAGCGAAGAGATCTTTTAAAAGAATATATTGTTTCCCTCAACACCCATATTGAAATGCTGGAAAACAATGACAAAACGCTTTTCGTATCAAGTTTCAATGAAATTGCCCGGTGGTTCGGGCCTTTCAGTGAACAGGCCATGCGGGAAAGCACTTATCTGATCAACAGGCTCATTGAAAGATTTTAAATTGCCTTACAGCCTCCCATACTGCTTTAATTTCTTGAGCAGGGTTTTTCTTGTAATCCCGAGTCTTCTTGCTGTTTCACTCTTATTGCCCCGGGATGACTCAAGAGTGGACAAAATGGCTGTTTCTTCAATACAGGCAAGGCTCACAGAGCCTGATTCATCCGGCAAACGTTTTTCTTCGGATCTTCTGGCCGGCACAAAGGAAAGGTCATCCATGCCGATATAATCCGATCTTGCAAGAACAACACCCCTTTCCACACAGTTCATCAATTCCCTGACATTGCCCTCCCAGTCATAACGGATCATGGCATCCATGGCATCAGGTGAAAACCCCTTGATATCGCGCTTGTTCTTTTTTGAAAACATTTCCAGAAAATAAAGCGCAAGGGATGGGATATCTTCTTTTCTTCTCCTTAGCGGCGGGATTTCAATGCTTACCACATTGAGGCGATAATAAAGATCATGGCGGAATTTACCTTCCTCTGCCGATTTTTTTAAATCCCGGTTGGTGGAGGCAATGACCCGGACATCGGTCTTGATATTCTGGTCACTTCCCACTGGTGTGATTTCTTTTTCCTGGATCACCCGTAAAAGCTTTGCCTGCATGGCAAGACTCATCTCGCCTATTTCGTCCAAAAGGATGCTGCCCTTGTCGGCCAGAAGAAATTTTCCCTTCCTGCTTTTATCCGCACCAGTGAATGCCCCTTTTTCATGCCCGAAAAGTTCGGACTCAAGAAGGGTTTCCGTAATAGCGGCACAATTAATCCGGACAAAGGACTGGTCCCTTCTGGACGAATTATCATGAATCGCTGCTGATACCAGCTCCTTACCGGTCCCAGACTCTCCTGTGACAAGGACATTGGCATCCGTGGGCGCCACCATCCGTATGGTATCTAAAAGCGCCTGAACGGCCGGGCTGTTTCCGATAATATCATGGCTGAAGGTTTTTTCCTTGAGCCGGTTTTTCAGATTCCTGTTCTCGGTTTTCAGATAAAGGCTTTCAAATACCCGTTCAAGGGTCAATTTGAGTTTGTCAAAATCCAGGGGTTTGGTGAGATAATCATAGGCCCCTATTTTCAATGCATTCACAGCAGTCTGGACCGATGAATAGGCTGTCATGATAATCACTGGAAGGGAGGGGTTATAGGCTTTGATATGCTGTAAGGCTTCCATGCCGGACATATTGACCATCTTCATATCTGTCAGGACCATATCAAAAGATTTTTCCTTTACCAGGGCAACTGCAGCCATCCCGTCATCTGCCTCGTGTATCTCATATCCCCAATCCGTCATCAGGGTTTTCAGCATCCGTGAATGGGCTTTGTCATCATCCACAACCAGTATTTTTTTCATTTTCCTTTATCCTTTCATGCCACCGGCAGATTGATGATAAAACAGGCGCCTTTTCCTTTTTGGCTTTCCACACGGATACTTCCCCCAAGGTTTTCAATAATGCGGTGAACGATGGAAAGCCCAAGACCTGTACCTGTGGGGCGGCTTGTAAAATAGGGATCGAAAATCTGATCCAGTGATTCCTCATCAATGCCGGCCCCGTTATCTTTGACCCGTATTTCAATCCAATCCGTTTGCACCATATCCTTTACACCAACGGCCAGTGTCCCTCCTTTTTCAAGGGCTGCAACCGCATTAATGTACAAATTCAGAAGAACCTGGTTCATCCGGTCGCCATCCGAATAAATCAAGATTTTTTTTGTAGCAATGTCAACCTCGGCCCTGATTTCTTTTTGTTCCAGATCATGATGGACAAGCTTCAGGGAATGGTCGATCATCTGCCGGATATCCACTTCTTTTTTTTCAACCGTAAGGGGTTTTGCAAACTCAAGCAACTGGGTGATGGACCGGTTGATCCGTTCCACTTCTTTGACCATGATAAGAGCTGTTTCCCGGTCATCTTCATTTTTCTCATACCGTTTGCCAAAATAGGTGGCAAACCCCTTGATGGAACTTAACGGATTTCTGATTTCATGGGCAACCCCTGCGGCCAGCTTGCCGATGGCAGCCAGCCGCCGATTAGTTTCCACCTGTTTTTTCAATTCGCTGATCAGGGTCAGATCCCTGAAAAGGAATACATAACCTGTAATCCTGCCCTCATAAGCCATGACAGGGGATGCCGTAATATCCAAAAGAACCCGGCGGCCAGTGTCGATTTCCAGGCTGATGTCCTTGTTCACTTGTTTTTGCGAGGTTTCCATTTCCTTTACAAGATCCGTCATTTCAGGAAAAGGCCGGACAAGAGCGGGGCCCAGGATATCCCTTGCTGCCCGGTTCACGGATGTAATACGGTTTTCCATGTCCATGGTCACAAGTCCTGACGGCATATTCTGGATCACATGGTCGGAAAATGCCTGAACCTGGGTCAGGGACGCCCTGGCAGCCCTGTAAGCCTGGAATGCAAAAAGTGCAATCATGCCGGCACACCCCAGGATAAAGAAAAAAACTGCCCGAAGAAGGGTCTCTCTTAAAAACCGTTCCTTTGCCAGTTTTTCCTTTTTCATGGAAAGCCCTGCAAAAATATAATGTTCAGCCGGTTCAGGGGAAGATCGTCTTTCATCCTCAAGATAAGGCTCGCTCCAGTCCTGGGGTTCTTGGCCATCCTGAAATTCCGGCGGCAGGGTTTCACGCATCATCGGCATCCCCATCATCCTGCCGTGTCCGTGCATACCTTGTCCCCGCCGGACAGGCACAAACCTTTTATAAATTTCAAATACCTCTTCCCCGCCTTCTGACGGTTTTACCCTGTAAAAAATCCGGCCCGGGTCCGGGCTGATATTTTCCGGAAGCGGCATATCTTTCAAATCCAGGCCCACTTTATTCATATTCGAATGGGCAAGAATTTTTCCATCCTTTGAGGTGATCATCATATAGACCACCTCGGGCTGTAATGCGGTTTCAAAAATCATGGCCTGGATTCTCTTTGCCCCCCAGCGCATGGTAAACATTCCTGTCCTTGTCCCGGCCTCAAAGGTCCGGATCAGTGCCGTTCCCTTTTCCAGCAATTGCTGGGTAAAAAACTCCTTTTGTTTTTCCAGCCGCTCCAGGGTCATGAATGTAAAAATCGGCAGGAGGATCAATAAAACACCTGCCGGTAAAAGGGGAGAAACAAACGAGGGCTTTTTTTTCATTTTATTTTTTTTCTCTGTTGATCATATTTTTATCCTTATATCCCATAGATACATGCTTAGCAAAAACAATACCATGGCTGAAAACACCATTTTCCGGGTGAAAAGAACCATACTGGAATTCCAATACCGGGTATTTTATCCACACCTGGATACAGCGCCCTGTGTAAAAAATATACAGAACAGCTCTGGTTTAAACAAGTCTTTAATCTGTATTATGAAAAAATATTATCTGATTTCAAGCGGTTAATATTTTCTTTCATCCATGGCACGGCCTTTGCTGATTATGAATTTCAGAAAGTGATCATAACGATCCGCAAACAATAAACATTATACTTGGAGGTTATTATGAAAAAATCAATGATTATCATCAGTTCAATCGTATTTCTTTCTCTTTTTACAGGAAGCGTGTTTGCCTTTGGGCCGGGAATGGGCATGAGAGGAGGGGGCTGCCAGGGGTTTGGAGGACAAGATGCCTGGAATGATCTTTCAAAAGAACAAAGAGATGAATTCACGTCCCTTCGCCAGAAATTTATCGATGAAACCTATGCGCTCAGAACAGCAGAATTTCAAAAACGCCAGGAAATGAGAATGCTTATGGAGACATCCAATCCTGACAGGGCAAAACTCAGCAAATTATCAGAAGAAACCATGGATATTGAAAAACAATTAAACGAAAAACAGATTGATTTCATGCTGAATGCTAAGAAAATTTCACCTGAAATCGCTCTTGGCGCAGGGTTTGGACATGGCCGGGGCAAATCCGGCAACCGGGGCGGAAACCAGGATTGCCCCCGCTTCCAGGATGGCGGACGCCCATACCTGAATTAAATCCGGAACGGCCATGTTTACAAAAAAACCCGGAAGCTCCCCCTTCCGGGTTTTTTCTATTCTTCAGACCCCACCTCGTTTTTCAGCCCGCCGATATGCTCAATCCTTGTTTCCAGCACATCTCCAGGTTTTAAATAAACAGGCGGTTTTCTTGTGAATCCCACCCCGGACGGAGTGCCTGTCAGGATCAGGGTGCCTGGTAAAAGCGTGGTGGATTCGGACAGATAAGAAATAATCCGGGCCACGGAAAAAATCATATCGCCGGTATTGCTCTTCTGCATGGTCTCTCCATTCAGAACACATTCGATATCAAGGGCGTCCGGGTCAGGTATTTCATCCGGGGTCGCAATCCACGGTCCAAAGGGGCAGAAGGTATCAAAGCTTTTCCCCCTTATCCATTGATTTCCCCCGGCATGCATCTGCCACCGCCTTGCAGACACATCATTGGCACAGGTATAACCAAGGACGTGATCCAGGGCCTCTTCCTCTGAAACATTTTTTGCCGCTGTTTTAATGATAACCCCCAGTTCAGCCTCATAATCAATTTCCGGGGCCTTTGAGCAGCAGGATGGAATCCTGATCTTATCCAGGTGGGCCGCAGCAGCACCCGGGTTTTTCATAAACAGAACCGGATATCTCGGCAGATCAAGCCCTGTCTCCTTTGCATGGAGCCTGTAATTCAAGCCGATACATAATATGGCTCCCGGAACGACCGGGGTTAAGAATTGATGAACGATTTTTCTGTTCCCGGTAACCGTAAATTCAGAAAAGATATCTCCCTGAATCACGGCAGCAGTTTTTCCGTCAAAATCACAGCCTGAATAAATCCTGTGGCTGTCACTTTCAAATCTGAGTATTTGCATGTTTCTTTTCCTTTGGTAAAAAGATATATAATCCTGTGTATAAAAGATGATTTTTATTTGTCTTAGAACCATTGCCCTGAAAGATCAAGACCCTGTGACCCGTCATATTGAAATGATGATCAAATCCAGTTTAAAAGATCCGGTTGCACTTTTGATAAGCTTTCTGATCGTTGTTTCATCTATCTTTTCTGGAATTTTTTAAGCAGTTCGCCTGAAAAAGCAATCTGTCCCTTGGAAATAAAATCACCCATATATTTTGGATTGGAAAAAATCTCCAGCAGTTTTATGGCAACCGGCTTATTTTTTTCCAACAGGTCACTCATATGGATTGAAAGAGAGCCGCCGGATGTAGCGATATACTGTTCAAAAAACCGCTGATAAAAAAACCGCTGGGGTTTATAGTTCTGGGCATATCCGGTCAAAAGTTTCAATGTTTCCTGATGGAATTCATCAAAGGACAGGGATTCGGTTACAAGGGATTTCAAGCGGATATGACAGGTCTCTGCCAATGCCTTTCGGATATCTTCCATAAGGGATTTTGATTCATCCTGAATCGCAATGCAGAGATCTTCTTTCATATGGATAACCAAAGAAAGGTGTTCAAGCGGCATGACTCTGAGCAAAGAGAGATATTTTTTGTGTATCTCTTTTTTCGATGGCTCCAGGGCAGATGGTTCAAACTCAAGGTTTTTGACCATCCGGGTAATTTCGGAAAGCCGTGTTTCGATTATCTTAAAATCTTTAGGACCGGTCGGGAAAAAAAGAACTTCCATCTGTTTGATAAGTTCATTAAAATATAATTTAAAACAATCAAGAATGCAGTCCCTGTATTGTTCTTCTTTTTGAAGCGATCTGGAAAAGATTGTAATTTCAGGATAATCAAAGAGCATGGCCATTCTGTATCTTAATGAGGAAAAACGTTTTACGGTTTTTGCCTGAGGTGTTTCAGGATTTATCTCCTCATATTCAAAAAAAAATTTTGCAATATCCATTTTAAGGTTTGCATCCGCCTGCCCCAGGAATCCCTGGACGGATGCCCCGATAAGGGCAATAAACCTGTAAACATAACCGAGATAATCGTTTATTCTTTTTAACAGGCCGGCTATGGCCTGATCCAGCTTGTCCATGACTTTTATATAATTTTTGTGGTCTTTTCCCTGTTGTAAGATTTGATCCCGGGTGTTCAATACTTTTGTAAAAAGAGCGATATCTTTTTTTATTTCCGCCCGGGATTCGGAAACAATCCTTGAAAGCACCTCTTTTTCAATCCGGGGAAGTCTGGCGCCGACAAGCCGGCAGACAAGCGCTGCGTTTTCGACATCCCCGAAACTCTGCCGCCAAGGCCTGGCAAGTTTCAGGGTTTCAATGAGATTTTCAAGGACTTTGCCGACGAGAGTCCGGTAGTCTCTTCCTTCATTGCTCAAGTTTATGATTGTTTTCAAATCAGGATCCAGAAGATCGTGGTTGATGGCCCCGCCTGGTAATTTCACCTGGTTGAAATAGGCGATGATGATATTCTTTGTGAGGTATTCAATGGTTATTTTATTATCCGCTTCTTCTATATCTTTTTCCGGGACCCGCATATCAGACTGGAAGGAATAATCTTCAGCCTCCTTTGTCAGGATATCAAACAAGAGATAAAGGTTTGAAATATATTGATCTGCATTTAAGGAATCCTCTTTTTCAATGGCAAAAAAGAAAAAAGCAATGATCTCACTTGTCAGGACAATGATTTTTCCCTGGCCGTCCACCTTGCTTTTTTCCATGGGATTCAGGTCTTTTGAACCCGATTTCATGATACCGGGCACCTTCTTCTGATACAATTTATTCCTGAACCGGATGATTTTATCTTCTTCTAAGGTTTTCATTGATCTGAATCTCATAAATATCGCTGAAGGTATTATTGATCTGAAGCCGTATTTCCCTTATCTCTACCCGGCTGATGATTTCCATTAATTCCTTTTGAGCATGCGCTCCGTGTATGATGGTCCCGGCGCAGACCCTTCCGTCTGCCACAACAACGGGATTCCCCGGGTTTGCCTTTACCCAGTCCGTAAAATTAATCTTTTCCTGATTCAGGTCTTCCGTCTGATCTTTACAGTCATCACAGGAACGGTCGATTTCAATAATTTTCATTTCATTTTTTTCAATTAAATTAAAACAGTCATTTAATTCATTCTCCAGCTTAAAAAATAGCGGCTCTTTCTGCTTAGAATCCATCATTTCCAACTCATTGGCCATCCGTGTTGTGGATTTCAGCAGTTCTCTATTATCTTGCAGGAGTTTTTCCTTTGTTTTTTCAAGAGCCTGCCTTTTTTCTGCCAGTTCTGCAACCCTTGATTCAATTTTTTTCAATTCTCTGACAATGAAGAGGTCACAGCCGACTACAATTTTATTCGGCGTTGTCCTTTCCGTTCCTATATTTTTTACAAAAATACCCTGGTTGAAAGAAATGGCTGAATTAACGATATCCCCGGTCATAATCCGGCAGGAGCCGCTGCTTTCTATCTGTGAATCAACAATCTCCTTTTCAACATATACATTTCCAAGGCAATTGATTTTTGAATTATGAATATATTTTGCAGAGACATGGCCCCGGGAGTAAATGACTGCATCATTCACCCCCCCGGTAATGGTCACATCTCCCTGGGCATGGATTTCACCCCCATCGGCTTCATTGATTTTTATATCAAATCCGTTTATCCTGAATCCGCTTTTCAACCCGCCCTGGACCTCAATATTGCCGCTATACTGCAAATGACCGGTCTCATACCCCACGTCCCCTTTTATGACAATCATGTCGATAACACCGATGCTTCCGGACCAGCTCAGTTTCGGGTGCCCTGATTGTTCAGCCGAGACTTTCATACCGTCTTCAGACAGAATAACCCCTGTTTTGATTTTCAGTGAAATGTCTTTTGAGGGCGTCGCCAAAAGTTCATTGCCGTAAATATCTTTCCCGTTTTTTGATTCCGTAAAAGGAAATTTTTCAGCAAGCAGGGTTTTTGCCTCCACTCTGGGTATTTCTCCACGGTTCTTGAAATCGATTTTTCCTTCTTCATCCACCTGGCCTGCTTTCAGATGATCCGTATCAAAATAATATTCGATTCTGGCATCGTTCCCGGCGATTTTCGGGGTGCCGGCAGCAATTTTAAAGCGTTTTTTTTTAAACCCGCTGGATTTGATAAATCCCTCAACGGCTTCTGCACCTTCAATGCCATACCGGATATCCCTGGATAAGAGAAGGCTGTAGATATCATCGGCAGTCAGGGTGTGGTCAAAATCCTCTGTTTTTCTTAGAAAGGCTGACATCCCATTGTTTTCTACCTCAAGAACCATCCCGCCCGGAACTGTTTCAGCAATATCTTTGCCCTTTGCTTTTTCTTCAGGCTCAGCCTCCTTTTCAGGGATATGACGCTCCTGGGGCTGGGGGAGATCTTCTTTTCTGATCATTTCAAGCTTAAGATTTCGTTTGTTCTGCTCCTGTATAACCTGTTGCAGTTGTTCTTTTGTCAGCTTACCGGAGTCATACAGAATCCGGCCGATAAGTTTGGGCGGCCGGTTTTCGGCAGCTGCCTTTTTCTGATGGTCAAGGGCGGCTTCAAGGGTTTCTTTGCTGATGAGCCCCATCTCCATGGCTATAGTGCCGAATTTAATATTTTTTTTTATGATTTTTACGGCATCAATGGTTTGGATAAGCTGTTCCAGGGTTTTTAAAGAAATCAGGTCATGGGTAATAAAATAGTCCTTTAACGCTTCTTCAAAATTTTCCGAAGACCTGCATGCATCAACAGCATCCCGGCAGTCTTTTTCTGAAATAAGTTTTTTTTGTAACGCGATTTTCTCAAGCATTGTTCTATTTTTCTCTTCTTATGAACATCCGTTACATTCAAGTATTCCAAAAATCCGCAGGAACAGGAAAACAACTTTTACCTTGTAAAAGCGCAGGACTCATGCGTGATGCATATTTCACAAATAATCCTTTTATCATTTTCAGTCAAGATTTTTTCAGGTCCGGCAGGACCGGGGCTTTCCCTGAAGCTTAAACTCTTTTTCCCCTGGAATTTTGCTGTGAGTCTCTGAATTCATTTTTTTTTAACTTTTTAATATGATAAGAGTAAAATCTGTCTTAGGATGTGCTTTATTGATTAATTTTTACTATGCCGGTATTGCTGAATAGTGGAGGAGAATATGGAAAAAATAATCCCGAATATCCTGATCATCGGGGGAGGCGTTGCCGGAATGGCCGCTGCCCAGGCCCTTTCGGACCAGGATGTCGTCATACATGTAGTGGAAAAAGAAACCGCATTGGGTGGCCATGCCGCCCAATGGGCCTGCATGGCCACCCAAACCTGTGAAAACTGCGGCGCCTGCCTGAGCATTGAAACTGCAAGCCTGGTTCAAAAACAAAAAAATGTAAAACTCCACCTCCATACCATGGTTGACCACATCGAAAAAAAAGACCAGGGCTATATGGTGGTTCTGGAAAACAATGACTCTTTCATCATTCAAAAAATCATCATGGCTTCAGGATTTTCTCCCTTTGACCCCCAAAAAACCCCTTCCCTGCATTATGGCACCTGCCCCAATGTCATTACCACGGCTGAGCTGAATACCTTCCTGAAAAATGAATCCATTTCAGGCCTTCTCAAGGACAGACCTGAACCGAAAATCGCCTTTATTCAGTGTGTGGGATCAAGAAACAGAGACAAAGGAAGGGATTACTGCTCCCAGGTCTGCTGCAAAATATCCATGCGGCAGGCCCATAAGCTGACCCATCTTTATCCAAAAGCCGATATCACTCTTTTCTATATGGACCTTCAAATCATTGGAAAAGAAATCAGGACCTTTTACAATGCCCTGTCCAAGAAAATTTCCCTGGTTCAGGGTGTTCCTGCTGAAATCCTTGAAAATCCGGATACGCATCTGCCAACCCTTGTGACAGAAGACAAGACAACCCAGTCAAGGGTTGCCCGATCCTTTGATCTCATTGTTCTTTCCGTTGGTCTGCTGCCGTCCAAAACCCTTGAAAAGACATCCGGGATACTGGACCTGACGCCGAATTCATGGGGTTTTTTCAATACAGACAACGCCGTGGTATCAAAAGATGTCTTTATTGCCGGGTGTGCCGGCGGGCCGAAAGATATCCTTTCCTCACAACAGGAAGGCAGGATTGCCGCTCAAAAAGCCGTTGAAGCGCTGGGCCTGGATACCCGGGCAAAAATCCCGGTTGCAGTATTCGGCGATGGCCACGAGGCGGATCAAACAGCCCTGACCCTTGCATTAAAGGGATATCCGGCCTATCTTTTCGGAAACGGAGCCGGTCTTGCAAAAGACGCCCCGGTGACGGTTTTCAAAGATGCCGGACCGATTTCCATCAGCGGCACTGCCGGTAATTTTTCAATTCATTATAAATCAGACAATCTGAACCGGCATCTCAAATGTGCGGCCATTGTCGCTGCTGCCAAGCCCTTGCAATCCATGAACACACCAAAAGGAAAAATTGATAAAATTCTCAGCCTTGATGAATTTTCACACATGATTGAAAAAACGCCTGAAAAATGCCCGGAGCGCGGCATCATCCTGATGGATTATTCAGGCCCGGCATATAAATCATCTGCAAGGCTTGCCCTGAGTGCAGGTCTTAAAGCCAGGGAGGCAGGAAAAGACATTGCTGTTATCATGAATAAAATGCTGGTCCACGGGGCACTGGGACAAAGGCTTTACGATGAGGCCAGAAGGCTGGGAATTGATTTTTTCCGGTATGAAACGCCTGAAGACCTCACTATTGAAGACTCGGGCCAGGGATTCCGAATAAGGCTGAAAGAGGCAACCCTGCCGTCTGTTTTCCTGGATCTTTCCTGTGATGCACTGATCCTTCCCCATACGGTTTCACCTGCCAAAGGCTTTGGGGATCTGGCCTGTCTTTTGCGCCAGCCCCTTGACAAGGAAGGCTTTCTTCAATCTGCCAATACCCGTCACCGTCCCACGCAGAGTCTTCGCAAAGGGATCTTTTTTGCCGGGACCTGCCATGACGAAACCGACCCGGATGATTTCAATCACGAACTTGATGAAATTTCATCTCTCCTGTCAACTCAGGATTTCAGTTTACCTGCAACCGATCCGGGCGTTGAGATCAACCAGAAAAAATGTGCCCAGTGTCTTACCTGTATCCGGATCTGCCCGCACAATGCCATTGTCATGAATGAAAAAAGCAGACCAGAGATTGTACCGGATTCATGTTTTTCATGTCATCTCTGTGTATCCAACTGCCCGGCCTATGCCATTGAATCAAAAACCATGGCCAATGATCAAGTGGCAGGCCTGGTTCAAAAAGGGGCTGTTACGGTTTTTGCCTGTGAACGGTCTGCGGCCCTGGCAGCAGGAAATCTCTCCTTGCCGGACCATATCCGTTTAATTCCCATCCCCTGTGCATGCCGGATCAGCAGTGATATCATCCTTAAAGCGCTTTTAAACGGTGCATCAAAGGTCATTGTCTGCGGCTGCCACCCGGAAAACTGCAAATCCCATAAAGGCAGCAGGGTCGCTTCCGACAGCGTCCAAAAGGTTTTGTCCGTCCCCGGCGTAAACCAGGCCGGGATAGTCTTTGAACCTGTTGCAGCCAATGAAACTGCAAAATTTGAACGCATTATTTCCAAAGCAAAAGAATAAAGGATCTATCAATAATGGACAGCACAACCATAAATAAAAATTCAGTTTTATATACGCTTTTGAACCAATATCCTCTGGGTGATAATATTTCCGAATGCCTGACCTGTGGTGCCTGTAATTCCAGGTGCACCTGGTTTGACGGGGAAGGCGGGCCATTGCCCCGCCAGATCATCCGCATGGCTGCCCTGGGGCTTGATGAAGCCCTTGTCAAAACATCCATGATCTGGGACTGCCTTCTCTGCAACCGGTGCACGGAAGTCTGCCCCATGGGGATCACCATGGATAAAGTAGTCCGAAAGGCCCGGAGCCTTGCCATTGCCGATGATAAAATCCCGGGTGATATCAAAAAAGGCATTAAAAACCGGCTTGAGCTGGGCGATGTCAATGGTCTTACAAAAGAAGAATTTGTGGAAACCGTTGAATTTGTCAGCGAAGAATTTATTGATGAAGTGAATGATCCTCTGGCCCATATCCCTTATGATCAAAAAGGCGCAAAGCTTCTTTATCTCCCCAACCCCAGGGAACTGGGCATCAACCTCATGCATTTGACGGCCATGGCAAAACTCTTTTATGCATCAAAACAAACCTGGACCCTGTCGTCCCGCCATACCGACGTCACCAACTGGGGATATTTTGTGGGAAAGGATGAGGTTGCAAAACAAATGGCGTTGATGGTGGTGGAACCTGCCGAGGAGCTTCAGATCGAAACCCTTGTCCTGTCGGAATGCGGCCATGGATACCATGTCTTAAAATACCTCCTTGAAGACCTGATCGGCAGAAAACCCGAATTTGAAGTCCTCTCCATGCCGGAACTCCTGGTCCGGTATGCAGAAAAAGGAATTCTCAAATTCGACCCCAGCGTTCACCCTTACAAAATCGCCTACCATGATCCCTGCAATATTGCCCGGAAATCAGGCGGATACGATGCACCCAGGCAATTGCTTTCCATGGTCTGTGACGGCGTAGCGGAACTGACCCCCAACCGGGAGGACGGTATCTGCTGCGGCGGCGGCGGCGGCGCCCTCCAGGACAGCACTGCCACCAAAAAAAGAATGATAACTGGCAAACCCAAGGCCGACCAGATGAAAAGAGCAGGCCTGCCCAACCTGGCTACGGCCTGCCTGTCCTGCCACCGGCAACTGGGAGAACTGTCCGCTCATTTTAAACTGGGCATAAAAGTGGTAACCGTGGCTTCCCTGGCATCGGAATCACTGATCTTATAATTTTGACTATGCTTTTTCTGGTTTCAGATATTTTCGGCCGGACCCCGGCCCTGGAAGCTATCGGCAGACAGCTTTCAGAAAATGTTCCCGATATCGGGATTATTGATCCCTATCAGGGTGTCGATCTTCAATTTGAAACCGAAGCCCATGCCTATAAGCATTTCATGGACCGGGTGGGATTAAAAAACTACCAGTCCATCCTGACGGATTATTTAACCCCTTCCGCCCCGGACAGGGTCCTGATAGGGTTCAGTGTCGGAGCTTCCGCCATCTGGGGAATCTCCGGCCGCCCCCCATTCCGGCATATAAAAAAAGCTTTCTGTTTTTACGGATCACAGATCCGCAATGAGACCGGGATACATCCCCTGTCTGACATGGAATTTATTTTTCCAAAACAGGAATCCCATTTTGATGTGGATGATCTCATTGGCCGCCTGAGTGCAAAAAGCCGTGTCACCTGTACAAAAGCCGACGGCCTGCATGGATTCATGAATGAACTGTCCTCTTATTTTGATCCGGTTTGTTATGATAAATATATCAGATACCTGAAGACATCCCTGAAATTGCAGGAATTGTCTGCTTCATAAAGGATTCCCATGAAACCTGAACCTCTTTTGGCAGAAACAGTGGACTACAGCCGGAAATGGCACGCCATGGCCGCCGTGGGGACCGGTGTATTCCTGGCCACGGTGGACGGCAGCATTATCAATGTGTCCCTGCCCACACTGGTAAAAGAACTGCATACCGAATTTGCCGTAGTGCAATGGGTGGTGCTGGCCTATCTTTTGACCATCACCAGCACCATGGCCGGCATCGGGCGGCTGGCCGACATGACCGGGAAAAAAACCATATATATGGCCGGATTTATCATCTTTACACTGGGATCGGCCCTTTGCGGATTATCTCCATCAGTGAACTGGCTCATCGGGTTTCGGGTTCTGCAAGCCATTGGTGCAGCCATGACCATGGCCCTGGGGGCTGCCATTTTGACGGAAGCCTTTCCTCCGGCTGAAAGGGGCAAGGCCATGGGCATGATCGGTGCCATCGTTTCCATGGGCATCGTGGCAGGACCAGCCCTGGGCGGGGTGATCTTAAGCCTTCTCTCCTGGCACTGGATTTTCTTTGTCAACCTGCCTGTGGGGATTATCGGAACCATTATGGTAAAACGCAACCTGCCTGATTTTAAACCCGGAGGCAGCCAGCGGTTTGATATCCCTGGGGCCCTGACCCTGTTTTCAAGCATCCTCTGTCTTTTGCTGGGGTTGACTATAGGGCAGCAGCAAGGCTTTTTTCAACCATTGACCGGTCTTTTTACCGGATTGTGGCTGATCCTGATGGTGCTCTTTGTTTTCATCGAAAATAGAACCGCCCAGCCCATGATTGATCCGAAATTATTCCGTAACCCTGTTCTCGGGGTCAATCTGACCACCGGCTTCATATGTTTTGTGGGGCTTGGCGGCACCATAATTCTTCTGCCCTTTTATCTGGAAAACATCCTTCACTTCCCCTCCATGAAGGTGGGACTGCTCATGGGCATCGTTCCAGTCATGCTGGGAATCACTTCTCCTCTTGCGGGTGTTTTATCAGATCATGCAGGCAGCCGCAGGATAACCATGACCGGGCTTATACTGCTGCTTTTCGGATTTCTGGCTGCCGCCACACTGGATCAGCATACCACCGTATGGGGATACGCCCTGAGGATCTTCATGATAGGTGCAGGCCTCGGCATCTTTATGTCACCCAACAACAGCGCCATCATGGGCACGGCTCCCCGTCACCAGCTCGGCATTGTCTCAAGCATGATGGCCCAGTCCCGCACCCTGGGCCAGACTGTCGGCGTGGCCGTCATCGGCGCTGTCTGGGCTGGCCGCACCCTTTATTATGCCGGAACCGGCACCGGCGGCGCCACCCTGGCACCCGCCGGTGCCCAGATCGCCGGCCTGCATGATGCTTTTTTTTCCGCTGCCGCGCTGACCGTCATTGCGTTGCTCCTCAGTATCCGGGCCTATATCCGTGAAACCCGCCAGGGCGGGAAATAAGATAGCCCGGTTCTTCCCGGGACAGACGGCTGACAATCAAGGCAACATCAGTTTGATAAACGACAGGATCATCCACTGGAAAAAGTTAATCACAGGGTCCAGGACGCCTAAATAAAGCAGGCCGATGATAATAAAAAATCCATACCGCTCAAGGCGGAAAAGTTGGTTTTGAATGTTTTGGGATGCAAAGCCCATCAAAATTTTCGATCCGTCAAGAGGGGGCAGCGGTATCAAATTAAAAGCAGCCAGGACAATGTTGATCTTTGCAAAATAATAAAGAAGCTCTGCAAGCATGCCGGATGGCGAGGGAGACAGGAGACGGTCCAAAAAAAGAGCAATAAAGGCCAACAGCATATTCGCGATGATTCCTGCGGAAGAGACCAGGATCATCCCTTTTCGCCTGTCACGCAATTGGTTGAAATTCACCGGAACCGGCTTTGCCCAGCCAAAACCGAAAATAAAGAGCATGAGGGTGCCCACAGGGTCGAGGTGTTTGAGCGGGTTAAGGCTCAGGCGGCCGAGCAATTTGGCTGTCGGGTCACCCATGCGATAGGCTGCCCAGCCATGTGCCAGCTCATGAAAAATAATAGCATACAAGAGCGGTACGGCGATGAGGATGAATGCAAGCGGATCATGAAGCAACAGGTTGAGCAAGCCCATGGAGTGTCTCCTTAAATGAATTTCTATTTTTCATAACAATCAGTTTACAAAATTTAGGGGTGATTGACAAATGTTTTAAAACCGTGGTAGGGTTTGTTTTACCGGTGCAGGATGCATTGGTGGACTGGGGGAGCCGGTGAGGACCGGCTGAGAGGAAACGGTTTTGAGTTTCGACCCCTGGAACCTGATCCAGGTCATGCTGGCGAAGGAAAGTCGCTTTCTTCCACTTCCCCCTGGTTTCATCTCCGCCTTTTTAAAATTTGCACGGGTTTGATTAATTTTATAAACAGGCAGCTTTTCCATGCTTCAGGTATGTTCCGTCAAAAAATCCTTTAAAGGCCGGACGGTTTTTTCAAACCTTGATCTCTTTGTGGAGCAGGGCCGGTTTCATGTGATGATCGGGCCGTCCGGATGCGGCAAGAGCACCCTCTTAGACGGGCTCACCGGCGTCTTCCCCCTGGATGAGGGAAGCCTTTTGTGGAAAGGGAAATCCCTGGAGGATCTCAGGCATCATGCAGCCTATATGCAGCAAAAAGACCTGCTGCTGCCCTGGTTTTCCCTTCTGGAAAATGCCCTTTTGCCGGCAAGAACTTCGGGTCAGGATATGAAAACGGCAAAAGAAACGGCCGGCCGGCTTTTTGAACGCCTGGGCCTGAAAGGATATGAGTCCCATTATGCGCGACAGGTGTCCGGCGGCATGCGCCAGAGATGCGCCCTGGTCCGCACCCTGATGTTCAACCGGGATCTGATTCTGCTGGATGAACCCTTATCCGCCCTGGACACCATTACCCGGCAAAGCCTTCAATCCCTTCTCCTGCTGCTCCAGACCGAATTTAAAAAGACCATCCTCATGATCACCCATGACATTGAAGAAGCCCTGTCCCTGGCAGATGAGATTTATCTGTTGAGTACCCGGCCCATGTCCGTCTCCGGCCGGTATGTCCTTACCCTGCCCAAGCCCAGGAGCGACCATGACCCTGCATTGACAGCCATGAAGGCAGACATTCTTAAAAAACTGGAAGGAGACCTGAACCATGAACCGGGTTAATCTTCCGGCAGCCATCCTGGTGGTCCTGATCCTGGGGGTCTGGGAAGCGGCAGTCCGTCTCCTGGACGTGCCCCTGTTTATCCTGCCGCCCCCTTCCTGCATTGTTTGGACTGCCTTAATCCGGGCGCCCCTGATTTTCCCCCATGCCCTGGTTACCTTCTCGGAAATCCTTATGGGTGTTGGGCTCGCCGTTATCACCGCCATCCCCCTGGCCGTTGTCATGTTTGCCCGGCCTGCCCTGGAAAAAGCATTTTCACCATTCCTTGTGGCCTCCCAGGCCATCCCGGTCTTTGCCCTGGCCCCGCTCCTGGTGGTGTGGCTCGGCTACGGCATGGCATCCAAAGTGTTCATGGCCTGGATCATCATCTTTTTCCCCATCTGTGTGAGCCTCCTGGAAGGGTTTAAAAGCTGCGACCCTGAGTTCAGGATATTGTTCCGCCTCATGGGCGCTTCTTTTTTTAACACCCTGACCCTGCTCTACTGGCCCTGGGCCCTGCCCCGGTTTTTTGCCGGGTTAAAAGTGGGCGTGGGTGTGGCCGGTATCGGGGCCGTGATCGGTGAATGGGTGGGGGCACAAAAAGGGCTCGGATTTTTCATGATCCAGTCCAATGCAAGACTCCGGGTGGATCTGGTCTTTGCCGCCATCCTCTGGCTCACGGCCATGGGCCTGGCCTTGTGGCGGCTGACCGGGATCTTGGAAAAAATCATCATCAAATGGAAATAACCATAAGAAAGGAAAAAGCATTATGAAAACAAAAATAATGGGTTTGGTTCTCGCCCTTTTTCTCTGGGCAGGCACGGCCCCGGCAGCTGAAGAAAATTTAACACTCATGTTGGACTGGTTCCCCAATGTGGACCATTTGCCCATTTATGTGGCAAGGGAAAAAGGCTGGTTTTCCGAAAATCATATCAAGGTGGAGATCATCAGCCCATCTGAAACTTCAGATGCCCTGAAGCTGGCAGCCTCGGGCAATGTAGATCTGGCCGTGTCCTACCAGCCCCAGACCATTATTGCAGCAGACCAGGGGCTTTCCATCAAAGTCATCGCCCCCCTGGTGGTCCACCCCCTGACCACCCTGCTTTTCCTTGAAGGCAAAGGCATAAAAAATCCACAGGATTTGTCCGGCAAAAAAATCGGCTATACCGTGCCCGGACTCATGGATGTGATGCTGGAAGCCTTTGCCGCAGGTAACGGCATCAAAGACTATACCCCGGTGAATGTGGGATTTACCATCCTGCCTGCCCTGGTTTCAGGCCAGGTGGATGCGGTCATGGGACCGTTCAAGACCTATGAAACCGTCACCATCGCCCAACAGGGCTATAAGGCCCAATTTTTTGAACTTGAAAAATGGGGCATCCCGGATTATGAAGAATTAATTTTCGTGGCCGGCCCCAATACCCTGAAAAAAAAATCCAGGGCCGTCAAAGGCTTTGTCATGGCCATCGAAAAGGCCCTGGCCTTTACCGCGGCCCATCCCAAAGAGGCCCTGGCGCTTTATCTTTCAGCCGTGCCTGAAGCGGATAAAACCATTGAAACCCAGGCCTTTGAACTGACCCGGCCCTATTTTGCCGCTAAAACCGGTCATGACGTTGCCAAATGGCAGGCTTTTGCCGGCTTTGCCCAAAAACACGGCCTTATTAAAAACAAAGTGGATGCCAAAACCCTAATCCACACATGGAAATAAGGAGAATTTTTATGACGATCAATCCCGCAAGCATTTTCAAAGATGTTGAAGCCATCCGGAAAAACGCCCCCCTGGTCCACAACATCACTAATTATGTAGTCATGAACACCACTGCCAATGCCCTACTGGCCATTGGCGCATCGCCGGTCATGGCTCATGCCCTGCCTGAAGTGGAAGATATGGCGGCCATCGCAGGCGCCCTGGTCATCAATATCGGAACCCTGAGCGATGCCTGGATCGAATCCATGTTCAAGGCTGCGCAAAAGGCAACTTCCCGAAACATCCCCATTGTCCTGGACCCGGTGGGTGTGGGCGCCACCCAGTACCGGACCCGGACGGCCAGGGAACTGATCCGGGCCGCGGCCCCGTCCATTATCCGGGGAAACGGTTCGGAAATCATGGCTCTCTGCGAAGAGGGTCAGACCACCAGGGGCGTGGACAGCACCAGCGGCTCGGACCAGGCCGTTGAGGCAGCCCAAGCCCTGTCACGGGATTTGAATTGTGTGGTCTGCGTCACCGGTGCAATAGACTATATTGTATCGCAAAAGGATATGGTTCAGGTCAAAAACGGACATCCCATGATGCCCCGGGTCACCGGTCTTGGCTGCACGGCCACAGCGCTTTGCGGCGCCTTTGCCGCTGTCAACCCTGATTACGGCCGGGCCGCCGCCCATGCCATGGCCGTCATGGGCATTGCCGGGGAAATGGCAGCCAAACATGCGCCGGGGCCGGGAACCCTTCAGGTCAATTTCATCGACAGCCTTTACCGGTTGTCTGAAACCGATATTACGGAACGTTTTAAAATTTAAGGAAGGTCATGAAAGGCATTTATTTTGTGACAGATGAGGCTGCCTGCAAAGGGAAACCCCTTGAATCCGTTGTGGCTTCTGCGGCCAGGGCCGGGGTTTTCTGTGTCCAGCTCAGGGAAAAACAAACCTCTGCCAGGGTTTTTCTGAAAAAAGCCCTGGATTTGATGGCTATTTTGAAACCGGCGGGCATCCCCCTCATCATCAACGACCGGGTGGATATTGCCCTGGCTGCCGGTGCCGGCGGGGTTCACCTGGGCCAGAGCGACATGCCCTATGCCCACGCCCGAAGGCTTATGGGGCCAGAGGCCCTCATCGGTCTTTCCGTGGAAACCTGGAAAGATGTGGAAGAGGCACAGGACATGGATGTGGACTATCTCGGGGTCAGCCCGGTCTTTTCAACGCCCACCAAAACCGATACCAAAGCCCCCTGGGGGATTGACGGGCTTAAAAAAATCAGGGGTTATTCCCGGCACTCCCTGGTAGC
>MGTJ01000089.1 GCA_001799395.1 Desulfobacterales bacterium RIFOXYA12_FULL_46_15
AGAATCCAGATATCCGGAATGCCAGGCTATTTTGAGATCCGGGGATGGGAAGGGGTTGGCGGAATAACCTCCGGATATCATATCAAAATCACGTTCCCTGAGCCGGTTGATAAACTGGGTGGTGTCCACCCGGCGAATAGTCAAGGCAATGCCGAGTTTTTTTAAATTATCCTGAAATGGGACTGCAATACGTTCCAGGGTGGGGCTGTAAAGGAGAAGTTCAAATTCCATGGGGTTGCCCGTTGTTTTCTGAACCATCTTTTTATCGGCGATTTCCCAGCCTGCTTCCTTGAAAAGGGAAAGTGCCGCCCGGAGCTGGGGCCGGATATTACCGCTGCCGTCCGTGACCGGGGGCTGATATTCTTTTGTATATACCCTTGGCGGGATTTTGTCTTTTACCGGTTCGAGACAGGCTGTTTCTTCTTTTGACGGCAAGCCTTTGGCTTCATATTCCGTGTTCTGAAAATAGCTTCTCGTCCTTGTATACTGGTTGTAAAAAAGATGCCCGTTCATCCATTCAAAATCCATGGCATAGGTCAGGGCCTCTCTTACGCGGATGTCTTTAAACATCTCCCGCTGAGTATTAAAAATCAAAGCCTGCATGGCCTGGGGAATTTCATGGGGGATTTCTTCCTTGATGATCATATTCCTGTCAAAATTATCGCCAGTGTACAAGGTGGCCCACTGGGTGGCCACATTTTCAGATCTGAAATCAAATTCCCCGGCTTTGAAGGCTTCCAGGGTCACTACCTCGTCCTTGTAATAATCATACCGGATAAAATCAAAATTATACCGGCCCTTATTTACCGGCAGGTCCTTTGCCCAGTAGTCCTTCAGACGCTTGATCACCACATACTGGCCCATTTTAAAAGAATCAATGGTAAAGCCGGAACTGCCTAAAGGCACTTCGGTTGTAGGTTCGGAAAAATCTTTTTTCTCCCAGTAATGCTTTGGCAGGATGTTCAGACCTGCAAGGGAGTGCAGAAGATCCAGTCTTGCTAATTTCAAAGAGAATTTCACCCTCTGGGAATCCAGGGCTTCCACCTTTTCCACATCCTTATAATAGCTTTTAAACTGGGGAACTCCTTTTTCCATGAAGGTATTAAAGGTAAAGACCACATCATCTGACGTAATGGGTTTGCCGTCCTGGAAGACGGCTTTTTTATCGATATAAAAAATGATCCAGGTGAAATCTTTTGAATATTCGATTTTTTCCGCAATCAGGGGATAGAGCACATCAATTTCATCATCGGATCCCTTCATCAGGGTATCATAAAGGTCTTCGCTGCCCGCGGCTGCGTCTCCCCGCTGGGCATAGCGGTTAAAACTGTCAAAGGTGCCGGTGGTGGAAAGGGTGACGGACCCGCCTTTGGGCGCATCCGGGTTTACATAATCGAAATGGGTGAACCCTTCCTTGTATTTCGGGGTGTCCCGTAAGGAAAACCGGGTGCCTGTAATGGAATCCTCTTTAGCCAAAGCATTTGAAAAACCCATGCCGGCCATAGCAAGGATACTGAACAATATAATGATCTTTTTCACGGTAAATCCCTCTTGTCCGAGCGTAAAACCAGTAAATGCCGTTTTTAAAACTGCATATTAACCTCTTTTACGCTGATGGACAAGACAGAATCTGTGCTTTGGAAGGCATGACTGCTTTTTGCGTGTATCCGCGGCCTTTAAGATAGTGCCAGGACCCGGCCAAATCCTTTTGCCTTTTCCACGGCTGAGGGGTCTTTTAAAAGAAACCCTGGTTCTGATGAAACATTGGGGAAAAGGCAGGAGATAAACCGGGTCCCCAGCATGTCAGCCGGATTTTTCCACTGACGTTCCAGAAGATCCAGGTTATCTTCCAATCCCCCTCCGCCCGTGGCCAGGAGCCCCAGGATCTTTCCAGCAAGCGCTGAACTGTAGTTTTCAGGGTCTGCTAGCTTGGACAGGGAATACATGCGGTCAATAAAAATCTTGAGCTGGGCCGGATAGCTCCACCAGTAGATGGGAGTTGAGAGAACAATGGTATCGTATTCGGGAAGTGTTGCAACCTGTTGGGCCACCTCATCGTTCAGGACACATTGATACTTGTCCGACTCCTGGCATTTCTGACATCCCAGGCATCCGGGTTCTTTAAATTTCAGATCGACAGCGTCAATCTCCATCACTTTTGCCCCGCTCTCCCTGGCCGAGGCAACGGCAACGGTAGCCATGTCTCTTGTATTTCCTTTTTTGCGCGGGCTTCCCTGGACAACAACAATTTTTTTTGACATTTTTTATCTCCTTTTTTTTATTAAAATTCATATTTCACGCCGGTTATAACTTCCGAGAGATTCCAGAGGGTTTCTGCCGGCCCGGGATCTTTTGCTCTTTTTGTCGGTATCACTTTTCCAGGGTATCCCCTCATTTCCATAAACCCGGAAGCGCCGATAAAATCTCCGCTCCTGACATCCTTTTGTGTGGCTGCATAAAGGGTGGGTAAAACTCCCATGGGAATGGCCTGGGCAAAAAAATGGTTCAGGGTTGAGGCAAAAAGGGAGTGCCGCTGGAGATCGGTGTGGGTCCAGCCGGGATGGGCGGCAGCAACCATCACCGAGGATTTCACCTTTTCCAGCCGCTTTTGCAGGCCAAAGGTGAAATACAGATTGGCCAGTTTGCTGTCGCCATAGGCATCCCATTTTTTATAAGCCCTTTTTTCCCAGTGAAGATCATCAAAATTGATATTCCCCATTTTATGCGCAATGCTGCTGACATTGACAATCCGGCTTTCCCGGGTGGACCGGATCATGTCCATGAGACGGCCGGTCAGGGCAAAATGTCCCAGGTGGTTGGTACCCATCTGAAGCTCGAATCCGTTTTTTGTTTTTCCCTGGGGTGGGGCCATGATACCGGCATTGTTGATGAGAAGATCCAGGCGGGAAAAAGAGGCTTTGAAATTTTCTGCAAATGCGGCCACAGATGCAAGATCTGATAGATCAAGATGCATGGGTCTGACATCTGCAGACGGAAATTCTTTTTTTATCTTTTTTACGGCTTTTTCACTTTTTTCCATGTTCCGCGCCGCCATGACCACGACCGCATCTTTACCGGAGAGAACCCTTGCCTCTTCAAACCCCAATCCGCTGTTGGAGCCGGTGATGATGATGACTTTGCCGCCCTGGCAGTTAATGCTGCCGCTTTCCCAAACTTGTTGTGCCATGTATTTTACCCTTCCTTGTCAAGCCGTTCATCAGGCTCGGTTATTTTCAATTGTTTTTGTTTCATGAACTCATGATAACCGATGATATTTTCACCATTGTATTCCATATGGACCGCCCCGGCAGGGCAATTGTTGATGCAGGCAAAGCAGAGCACGCAGGCATCGGTGTCCACCTTGAAGCCGGATAAATCAATGGCGTTTACCGGGCATTTTTCAACACAGGCTCCGCACCTGATACAGCTTTGCTCATCTATGGAATGATGCTTTACAAACAATTTTGTCCAGAAGATGGGGGCAACCCATGTGGAACATTCCCTTAAAGTGATTTTTTTTGAAAACTCTGATGACTGCCCTTTTTCAACCTGATCTTTCAGATATCCGGCAAAAGCCCGCACTGATTTGTAAGTGTCTTCATCGGGCAGGTGGCGGCTCATCCATGTCTTCTCATGGACCTTGTCCTTTGACCAGGCCAGGGGAAAAGAACTCATGTTCATGAAAGCCTGTATGCCGACGGGAACCCCCTGTTTTTCGACCAGGTCTTCCAGTATGGAGCAGGCGGCGTTATGCTGGTTACCCTCGGGACCGCCGAAGGTGACAAAGGCGGCCACCGGGATGCCCTTCAAATCCGGTAAAGCCTGAATCCAGTCTTTGACATATCGGGGTGTATCATAATAAAAAACCGGCGAACCCAGGACGATGAGATCAAACTCGCCGATCCCGGCCCGGTCAAAATCCCGGATATCCGAACCGGTTGCATTCATCCCCAGGCGTTCAAAGGTTTTTTTCAAAAGCATGCCGTTCCTCTCGGTGTAACCGGTCTGACTGTACCAGAGAACCAGCGGTTTTTTGACATGCCGGGTTTTCATGGGCATAGCGGCCCGGATCGTGCCGGCGGCAATGCATGAAGGGAAAGCCTGCATGGCAAAAGCACCCGCGGCCATGGAGCTTTGTTTCAAAAAATCCCGCCTGGTTTTCATAATGATAGTCCCGCTCCTGCTTTCACCCACCAGGAACTTCCACGGTCGCCTTTTCCGTAAACAATGGTCTCTCCGGCCATGGGGGTGGCCGTCTCGATATGATTTTGGCCTGCGGCATGAGTCAGGCGCTGCATGGGATCAAACCAGGGATGAAGGGAAAGGTTGAAGGTTCCCCAGTGAATGGGGTGAAGCACCCTGCCCTTCAGATCCAGATGGGCCCTGACCGTTTCTTCGGGGAACATGTGGACAAAATGCCAGGCTTCATTATAAGCCCCGCATTCCAGGAAAGTCATGTCAAAAGGACCGAATTTGTCCCCAATCTCCCTGAAGCCGGGAAAATACCCGGAATCCCCGCTGTAAAAAATTTTAAAACGGGAAGAGGCCATGACATAGGACGCCCACAGGGTTGAATTCCTGTCCCCCACTCCCCTGCCGGAAAAATGCCTGGCCGGTGTGGCAGTAATGGTTAAACCGGCACCCGGGGAACAGCCTTCCCACCAGTCCAGTTCAACAATTTTGTTCTCCGGTATCCCCCAGGATACAAGCCTTTTCCCGACGGCCAGGGGAACGATAAAAAGCTTTGTAACAGGAGCGAGAAGCTGAATGGAGGCTTTGCTCAAATGGTCATAATGATCATGGGAAATCAGAACCAGATCAATGTCCTGTAATTCTTCCGGATCAATGGAGAAATCCTTGTTAAACCGGGCCGGCCCCATAAGTGTCAATCTATTTTCAAACACCGGGTCTGTCAGTATCCTGTACCCGTCCATGTTGATCATCAGGGAAGAATGGCCGAGCCAGGTGCTGTTGAGCTGATTTTTTGCCCTGTCATTGAAAAAGGAAAGATCTGCCTGCCGGACCGGCAGGGGTCCATCCGGGGTCTGATGGTTCTTCTCGAACAAAAACCGCCATGTGGATGTTATCCAGTCTTTGGCCGTCATGGTCAGGGCATCCACATCGCCTTTGAATTTACCATCCTGGTATTGCGGGGAGTTCATAATTTTCTGTTTCGCGGATGGATTCAGCCCTTGAACCGCACAGGATGAATATGTCAGCATCATGAGTAACACTCCTGTAAATATAAATATAAAGGTTAAAACCGTGGTTTTTTTGATGTATTTTTCTATATATTTAAAATGAATATTCATTTACGTATATCCCAAATTTTTTTATAATCTGATCGCATCCCAGGCCATGGTAAATGCAGTCTCAATGTACTGGTCCGTCAGTTCAAAATCAAGACAGACCCTTGAGTTGGAAATCGCCAGGATGGGGTAGAAGATAAATGCAGCCAGGATATGGAAATCCGCATTTTTAATGATCTTCTGCTCTATTCCCCTGCTGACGACATGGATCACTGGGTCAAAAAATTTTTCAATTTTCTTTTTATCCACCAGGGCCTGATAGGGTGAATTTGAAAACTGTTCCGTATATTGAAAATATCCAGGGTGCTTTGAAATATAATCAAACATCCGATACCATACCTGCTTCAGAATATCCCGGATGGGCAGTGTGTCATCGAAATCTTCATGAATGGCCCTGCCGATATTTTTCTTGATTTCGACATAGGTGGAAACCAGGAGGTCTTCCTTATTCTTATAATAAATATAAATGGTAGCCGGGGAAATCCCTGCCTCTTTGGCTATCTTGGAAACTGAGCTTGCAGCAAACCCGATTTCATTCACCAGTTTTACCGTTGCTTCAAACAAGGCTTCCTGTTTTATGTCGTCTTTTGTTCTCATGGTTTTTAAAATAAACGATCGATCACTTATTGTCAAGGCAAAAAAACGGTTTTCTTCATGGAAATATCTTTATTCAATAATTTACTTGATTGAAACAGATAGATTTAATACTCTTGGCCAATTGATGATTAACACAGGAATTTATTGCTGCCTTAGACATGGATATTTCAACCTTGAAATTAGAACTTCTGTTCACTGACCGCAAGCAGATTGTGGAAGATATTACCAGGATTATAAGCGCAAATGACCTTAATATCATTTCCATGGAAGTTGAAAATAAAGAAGAAAAAACTCTGATTTATATTGAAACAAAAAGCTCGCGGTTCTCCCCCTCCCATAAAACGATTATCACCAGCCTTAAAAAAATACCGGACCTGATCGAGATAACCGAAATCCGCTCCATGCCCCAGGAGATCCGGGAAAAAAGGTTAAAAATAGTCCTGGACAGCATCAGTGACGGTATTATATCAATCGATAAATTCGGTTATGTGACCACAATTAACAGGGTTGCTAAACAAATGCTGGGTTGGAATCAATTCAATGTTCTGGGAAAACATTTATCTGCCTTGAGTGTTGAAAACCATGATCTGATCGACTGCCTCAAAGGCAGATCCTTTCAAAATCAAAAAAGAAACCTGATTACACCCAACGGGCGGTTCCAGTTTTTTTCAGCAGGGGTTCCCATCAGGGATCTGACCGGAGAAATTACCGGTGCCATTGAAATCATGCGGGACATGAAAGAAATCAGGGAGCTGGCCAATGAGGTAACATGTCCTAGTCAATATTCTTTTAGTGATATTATCGGTAAAAGTGCAGCCATCATGGATGCCATATCCTTTGCCCAGAAAATTGCCGTTACTCCGTCAATCGTTTCAATCCGGGGTGACAGCGGCACAGGCAAAGAATTGTTTGCCCGGGCCATCCATTCGGAAAGCGGCGTTAAAGGAGAATTTGTGGCAGTCAATTGCGCGGCTTTGCCTGAATCCCTGCTGGAGAGCGAACTATTTGGGTATGAAAAAGGTTCTTTTACAGGTGCTGAAAAAAAAGGCAAACAGGGATTGTTTGAAACAGCAGACAATGGAACCCTTTTCCTGGATGAAATTGCCGATATGCCGATTGGTGCCCAGGCCAAAATCCTGAGAGTCATACAGGAAAAAAGCGTCCGGAGAATCGGCGGGGTTAAAGAGATCCCGGTCAATACACGGATCATCACCGCAACCAGCAGGCTCATCGAACAGATGATCAAAGATAATACATTCAGACAGGATCTGTATTACAGGATCAATGTCTTACCCATTCATGTCCCCCCGTTAAAAGAAAGATATGAAGATATCCCGCTGCTGGCAGATCATTTTCTATCACGAGCGGCAAACCAGGCAGGCATTCAGCCAAAAAAACTGTCTGATCCGGCATTGAATAAATTATTCAGCCATGACTGGCCGGGCAATATCCGTGAGTTAAAAAACGTCATTGAACGCGCTTCCATTATTTCCGACAAAGATATAATTGATGAAAACTGGATTCTTTTCGGTCATGATATCGAAAGGACGATCCGGGGTCTTAAGGCAACTTCTTTTAATGATCTTCAAATCCATTCGCTAAAAGAAATGGTGGGGAGCTATGAAAAAGGCATTATCAAATCCGCCTTGAAAAAATATCCCAGCATCCGTAAAAGCGCCAAGGCTTTAAAACTGTCTCACACAGCCATCATCAACAAAATCAAAAAATACGGGATCAATGCGGAATAATTCAGGGCTTTGGAAACCTTGCACGCTGAAGCCTCCGTCTGTCCGTACCCCTGCGCCGGTTAGCCTTGAATGAAAGATTAACGATAATGCCTTCCCGGACGCTGCTTCTCCTGTCTTTTTGTTTTTTTCTCCTGTCCCTTTTTGGTTTCCTGCTGACAGCTTTCCTTCTGTCTGAAAATCCGTTTATCTCATGCGGATAATCAACTATCTCGGTTTGAACAGGTATTATTTTGTACTCAAATGTCATAACTTCCCTTAATACCACCTATATTTAATCAAATTTTTACCTGTTCATTTGCATCGTCAACTGAAACGGCAGACTTTAATTTTTCTTTTTTGAATCTTCAATATATTGATTGATTCTTAAAAATGGAATGTAGAGCGTATCACGGGTAAGAATATGGTTTATCAGCCAATTTCTCATTTCCTCGATCACATCCAATGTCAATGCCTCCTCATTTTCCGAAATCTCACGGCGCACAGTAATGGACAGCTTGGCAAACTGGCGATGCGTTTTGGCATGGGTGTTAAAATCCGGATATCCTTTTTTCTTTAAACACCTTTCTTCGTTACTGAAATACAGCTTGCTGTATTCATTGATATCGTTCAGCATGGCGATGCAGTCTTTGATATCTGTTTTTGATTTCATCATTTCAATCAATTGGTTAAACAGTTCAAACATCTTTTTCTGATGTATGTCGATTTCTTCAATATCAACACTGTATTTTTTTTCCCATTCAATTTTTTCAATATCTGCCATTTTTGTCTCCCTTGTTTTTTTTTTCTAAAAATAGTGTCCCAAGAACAACCGCCGAAATTATAATGGCCAACGTCACGGCGAACATTATCCCATGCTTACCGAATTTTGGATATATTATAAAAGGAACAATATACAAATACAGCACTGTATGAAGGCAGCCGATTAAAAAAATCCTCAGGGTTATTCTTTTTTTCATTCAAATTCTTTCAAGCAGTTTACTGTGGATATTATCAAACCCTCCATTGGACATTATCAGGGCAAGGTCTTTATCCTTTAATTCTAAAATAAGGAAATTGATGAGACTCTCCGTATTTTCAAAATAAAATGCCGGTATTCCTTTTTTTTCTATATCGGCAATAAGCTTCCGGATTGACAACCGTTCCTCATCCGGGATGTTCTTTTTCACAGATGGTTCACAAATACAAACCATATCGGCATCTGTAAAAGCGTCAGGATAAGAATCCTGAAAAAATGTTCTCATACTTGTATTGGTCCTGGGTTCAAAAACGGCTATGATTCTGCCGTCTTTATAACAGGGTTTCAATGCCCTGATCGTTTCGCTCACAGCCGTGGGATGATGGGCAAAATCATCCATTACGGTGATCCCGTTTTTGACCCCCCGGATCTCCTGCCTTCTTTTGACACCTGAAAAGCTGTTTAAAGAAAATTTTATTGCCTCATTGCCGATCCCGATCCTCTTGGCTGCCGCTATGCAGGCCAAGGTATTGTAAAGGTTATGCCTGCCCACAAGACCGGTTTCGATGGAAATGGATTCAAAAGGACCGGTAACATCGAAACATGTCCTTGATCCCTGTTGCCTGTGATTTGAAAATGTCCACCAGGCCTTTTCCCCATAGGTTTCAACAGATACCGGTGAGCCTGAAAGAACCTGCCTTAAATGCAGACTGTCCTCAAAGGCAATCACATGGCTGTTTTTTTCGTTTTTCCTGACCAGTGCTGAAAATGCCTGTTTAACATGATCGATATCTGTGAAAATATCTGCATGATCAAACTCGATACCGGTCATAATAATGATCTTTGGAGTATAGTGCATGAATTTGGAGCCTTTGTCAAAAAAAGCTGTGTCATATTCATCTCCTTCAATTACCATGTACTCGCCTTGCCCGATTCTGAAACCGGAATTGAAATCCTTTAAAATGCCGCCGATCAGAAATGAAGGGTCCATTCCGGCCGAATACAGAATATGAGCCATGATGGACGAGGTGGTTGTTTTTCCATGGGTGCCGGTAACAAGGATGATCTTTTTATCCTTTGCAATAAATTCATTGACTGCCTCAGGCATGGAAACATAGGGAATGCCGGAGGATAGAACGGCCTTAGCCTCTATATTCTGACGGGTCACTGCATTACCGATAATAACAAGGTCAGGGCCATGATCCAGGTGAGACGGATCATAGCCCTGAAAAAGGTCGATTCCTTTTTCTTTTAAAAAATCGCTCATGGGCGGATATATATTCTGATCAGATCCGGATACCGTATACCCCATCTCTTTCAGGCTACAGGCAAGCGTTCCCATTCCTGTACCACAGGCAGCAATCAGGTGAATTTTTTTTATCATAATGGTTTAAATTTCCGCCATGGCTTGTCTTACGGCAAGGATTGTCCGGTCAATATCCTCATCAGAATGGGCCAGTGAAACAAAACAGGCTTCAAATTGTGACGGTGCCAGGTAAACACCCTTTTTAAGCATCAGCCTGTAAAATTTTGCAAATTGGTCAAGGTTGCATTTTTTTGCATCATTAAAATTACGGATTTTTTCATTGGAAAAAAAGAACCCGGCCATGGAGCCGGCATGGCCTGTCTTAAGACTTATCCCTGCATCATCGGCAGCCGACTGGAATCCTTTCATGAGTTTTCCGGTTTTCTTTTCAAGGCTTTCATATATATCTTTTTTCTGAAGTTCCATCAGGGTTGCAATGCCGGCCGCCATGGCCAGGGGATTGCCGGAAAGGGTCCCTGCCTGGTAGACTTTTCCGACCGGTGCAATATGATCCATGATCTCTTTTTTACCCCCGTATGCGCCCACAGGCAGCCCTCCGCCGATCACCTTGCCAAAACAGGTCAAATCCGGTGTAATGCCGAACAATCCTTGTGCAGACCCTTTTGATACCCTGAATCCTGTCATGACTTCATCAAAAATTAAAACCGCCCCGTATAAGGATGTATACTCCCTGAGTGTCTGAAGAAAACCGTTTTCCGGAAGAACAAATCCCATATTGCCGGCCACCGGCTCAAGGATAACCCCGGCAATTTTGTTTCCGATTTTTTCCATTACTGTAACGAATTCTTCGCTGTCATTGAATTTAAGGGATAATGTATTTGAAATAACAGAATCAGGGACACCCGGACTCCCCGGAATACCCAGGGTTGCCACGCCTGACCCTGCAGCCACCAGAAGCGTGTCAGCGTGTCCGTGATAGCAGCCGTCAAATTTAATAATCATATCCCTGCCAGTATATCCCCTGGCCAGGCGGACGGCGCTCATGGTTGCTTCCGTACCCGAGTTCACCATTCTGATTTTTTCCACTGAGGGCACCATATCAATCACCAGGCGGGCAAGCTGTGTTTCAAGTTCTGTGGGCGCGCCAAAGCTGGTGCCTGTTTCCAGCACCTTCTTCAGGGCTTCAATTACGCAGGGAGGCCTGTGGCCAAGGATCAGGGGCCCCCAAGACAACACATAATCAATGTATTGATTTCCATCAACGTCATAAATCTTACTTTTGTCCCCGTTTCTTATAAAAAGAGGGTGCCCGCCAACTGAGCCGCAGGCCCGTACAGGTGAATTCACACCCCCGGGAATTAATTGCCGGGCTTCTAAAAAAAGTTTTTCTGATTTTGATGTCTGCATTATTGTTTCCTTCTAAATAAAAAAATTTATTCAATCATTCGTAAATCATAAGCAGTTGAATATATCAAACCTGCAATTAAAGGGTCAACCGCTTTTTATAGGCCTGGCATATTCAAAAACCTGTTGACTTTTCAAAGTCAGGCTGCTAAATTTTCCGGGTTTGTTTTATGGGCCGTTAGCTCAACCGGTAGAGCAACTGACTCTTAATCAGTAGGTCCGGCGTTCGATCCGCCGACGGCCCACCATAAAATATAAGGGTTTTTGGCTTCACAGTTAAAACCCTTTTTTTTTAACCTGATATGGTATCAAGACGATTAAAAAAATTTTCCCGAGCTTACAGGCACTGCCCTGATGCCGCGCAGGGTCTTTAAAAAAAGGATATGACGTTGAGACCAGAGGAAAACCACGAGCTGAAGCTTGCCCGGGACTTTGTTCAATACACGGACAGGCATGTTTTTTTAACAGGAAAGGCAGGCACTGGAAAGACCACATTTCTGCATCAACTGAAAGGCATTACGGAAAAACGGATGGTCATCACGGCCCCGACCGGGGTTGCAGCCGTTAATGCCGGCGGTGTCAC
>MGTJ01000090.1 GCA_001799395.1 Desulfobacterales bacterium RIFOXYA12_FULL_46_15
CAAATATTCTATTTTTACTCCATCCCCATTTCATTACGCATTGTTCAAAGAGAATTTTCCTTAAACCAAAAACGGTATGATCAATGTCAGAATCATTTGAAATTCCGAGCTTAAGAAAAAAACAGGTCAAAAGAAGCGAGATTGTGTCTTGATCTTGCTCAGCTTCATAATATTTAATAAGATTATTCAACAGGAAATAATATGAATCATTTTGGGCAGGCTTTAACCGGGTCCCTGAATTCATCCATCCATCTTTATATTTATTACACAAAAGGAATTCTTTGCCATATTCATAGATGTATTTTTCCAGAAGCGCCATTTTAATAACGGATTTAAAAGGGCTTTTAAGCCATTTAAACATCTGCCAGATAGAAGCCCCGTAATACTCACTTGTCGGTATGGCATGAATATCTCCAAGATCAATATACCGCATAAGATTTGGAATGGTTGAAATATTCGTTAATATGCTATTGTAATAATTGATACTGATGCTTGTCGGAAGAACGGACCAGAGAGGTATTTTCCCTGCCACATAGATCATTGTCCTGTAAAATTCTTCTTTTAAAAGTCTGGATTGAGCAGAACCTGAACTTTCTAAGGTAGAATCTCCGAAATCATTGTTCTTTGCTCTTAGAATATCAACTAAAAAAAAGGTTACCTTGGTTTCAAACCTATCCCATGCCATATGTTCTATCATTCCGAGTTTTTTTCTTAACAGATCAATAGATTTCGGATTTAGGTGTTCCTCATTGATGCAGACCCAGTAATCGATATCCGACTCTGAAGTCTGGGCAATAGACCCGGTACTTCCTATGGTAAAAACACCCTCAATCAGAGGATACTTGGATCTCCGGGCAATAATCGGCCCTTTTTTAAGATATTGTTTGAGGGTTTCCATGGTTTCAAGGCTCAGTAAAAAGCCATAAATACCGGCAGGTGTTTTTTTATCAAGGGCATCAACTCCAGGAAATTCTATGTTTTCATGTAGCAGAAAGGGAATGATCTGGAAAAGATCAGCTTGTTTGTTACGGAAGATATCAAAGGCGGTTAACAGGCTGTGTTGATTCTGCTTTAAAAATTTTATTTCACCAAGATGAATAAATTCAGAAAAAATCAGCATATTGATTTCAGATACAATAGGCTCATTCATTCGCGGCATATCTTCAAATGAAAGCTGAAATTGCCTTGCATTATAATCCATACCCTCGGTTCGAATAACGGATTTTGAGTTAAACGGGAATCTACAGAATCTTGCAGAAACAAAGGAAAAATCGGTTTGATCGATGTTGGAATCAACAAAAGAAACGGCTGATATTTTTGAACAGGCAAAACAGGAGCCGGAAAGATCAGCCTGGATAAAACTTGTTTTTGAAATTGTGGAATTTAGAAACGGTGCCCCCAATATCAGTGTATGATCAAAACTGCTATTAAAAATAGAGGTATTTTGAAAGCTGCATTTTCTAAACAACACCCCTTCAGCATTCACATTGATGAAAACAGCATCATCGAAATTAACAGACTCAAATTGAGCCTTTCGCATATCAATGTTATAAAAAATTGTTTTTTTATAACATGCATTGGCAAACACAGACCCTGAAAGATCACAATTATCAAGAATGCATGAATTAAAGGATAATGCCGGCGTAATGAACTCAGATAAAGATAGATTGACACCTTTGATGGTTTCTCCATTAAAATGGAGGGTACCTGTTTGTTTTTTATCTTTCAGGATCTCAATCTTTTTTTCGGTTGAATCTTTAAACATTGATCTGAAAAGGCTATTGTTCTTTTTTGATTCCCGGCTCAGCCCTTGGATGATGACTTCGAATTCTGATTTAATGCTCTGTTTCTCCAAAGACAGGAGGTCTTTTGTTTTTTGAGTAAAGCATAAGATATCTTCTCTGATTTCATCTTTGGAAATGTTGTCGTATCTTTTTAATAATTTTACTGCACGTTCCGGTCTCTTTTTGATTACTCCTAGAATACAGGCAAGATTTACATCAAAATTTGTCTTCAGATATTTTTCTCTATTCAGGGCGATATCCTGGATAACAAAAAAAGAAATCCTGGATAAAGTTGAAAACTCCGTATTGATTACCGGCATCAGTGACGGTTGGTTTTCCCTCACCATTCCCAATAAAGTGTATAAGGGAAGCCTTCCTGAAACGACAAGTGCTTTAAATGCCTTAAGAGCTTCTTCAGTGTCACAGTTATAAAAAATTTCCAATATGGGGTAAAACATATCGGCGTAAGTGCCAATAGAAGAATTTTCAATAATCTCATAGATGGCAAACCTGACCTTTCCGACATTCTCTGTTAAAAGAATATCGATCAAAAGCTTGGAGGATATCTTTGTAGAAATAACGGCCAGGGCTTTCAGGCCTTTGATTTTGATTTCCGGAGATTGAGATTGTAATTCATTGGAAACAATTTTTGCAGGGTCCTTCAGTTCATTGGATATATTATTTAAAAAAGGGTCGGCGTCCCCCTGCCGGTCAAAAAGTGCAGCATAAAAATTAATTACAGCATCCCTTTGTTTTATGGATTTTAACAGCCTGATAAATGAAAATCCGAATTTTAACCTGGCGCTGGGTGTTGCCTGAAGATACTGGTCCACCAAGGCAAGGCGTCTATAGTCTGAAAATGTATTCATCATCTGTTCCATGGCACCAAGCGGTATCGTCTCATTATAAACAGCCAGATAGGCAAAATAGGGACCCTTGCCTTCGAAATCCAGAAGCAAGGTAAAATAATAATTGTTTTCCTTTGGGGTCATATCCGGCCTGATCAGTGAATATATTCTGAAACAGACAGAAGCGGAAACCTTCATCCCTTTCAAATATTGTTCTTTATCCTCATACTCTGAAAAAAAATTTGAAATTTTTAACCGGATAAGTTCAAGCCCTTTTCGGGCTTCATTTCTTACACTGAATTGATAAGATGTTATCCCTGCCAAAACGGCAATAATGGATTGCTCCGGTTCAAGATCGGCAGCATCATGAATGATCCTGATTTTCTCTTCTTCTGAATAATTGTTCCAGTTTGATTCAATTATATGATTTATAACATCTTTTTTACCGGGTCCCATAACGAATTTGATTTCCCGTTTTTACATTTTAAAATAAAAGTGCTATAGGGATATTTTTATTTATCTTATAGTGAATTAACCTTTATATCACAATAGTATAATTTATGACATTATTTGAGTTGGATACAGAACCCAAAACCTTGAAAAATACATACAATGCAGAATCTATTGAGATCTTGAAGGGCCTTGACCCGGTAAAACGAAGGCCTGGTATGTATACGGACACTTCAAGCCCGGATCATCTGGCCTTTGAAGTGATTGACAATAGTGTGGATGAAGCCATTGCAGGTTATGCCGATCGGATAGATGTAGTCCTGAAAGAGGACAACTCCGTGATTGTGACGGATAACGGCCGTGGGATGCCGGTAGATATTCATCCTGAAGAAAAAGTGTCAGGCGTTGAACTCATCATGTCAACCCTTCATGCCGGGGCTAAATTTTCAAACAAAGATTACAGATATTCAGGAGGACTCCATGGTGTAGGTGTTTCCGTCGTCAATGCCTTGTCCTCTCATTTGTCTATTCTTATAAAACGAAATGGGCAGGAATATCAGATAGGGTTCAGGAACGGTCTTAAGACCAAAGAACTTTCTATTGTAAATAAAACAGATGGAAAAGAAACCGGAACATCTTTGCATTTTTATCCGGATGCATCTTATTTTGACCAGCCTTTGTTTTCAAAATCGTCTCTGAAAATCGCTCTGAAATCAAAAGCCGTTTTATGCAAGGGACTTGTCACAAGTTTTTATGATGAAGCCTCTGGTGAAAAAACCACATGGAAATATGAGCAAGGGATTGATGGATATCTTAATGAATATTTTAAAGACGCCAACTGTATCTTTACCTCACCCTTTTCAGGAGAGTTGAAGAATGAAGATATCCAAATTTCCTTTGCAGTCAACTGGACGATGGAATCAGGTCAGAATCCACAGGAAAGCTATGTAAATCTTATCCCGACAAAACTTGGAGGAACCCATGTCAATGGATTCAGATCAGGTCTTCTAGAATCTGTCAGGGAGTTTTGCAAGTTTAGAAACCTTCTGCCGAAAGGTCTTTATCTTGCGCCTGAAGATATCTGGGACAATATCGCGTATATTCTGTCTGTCAAGCTTTCCGACGCTCAGTTTTCAGGCCAGACAAAAGAAAGACTGTCATCCCGCCATTGTGCCAACCTGGTCAATATACAGGTGAGAGATACATTCACTCTCTGGCTTAATCACAATATTGAAGAAGGGGAAAAACTTGCCGCAATTGCCCTTGATAATGCAAAAAGCAGGATAAAAAAATCAGATCGGATAACAAAAAAGAAATCGTTTAACGGTATTACCCTTCCTGCAAAATTGTCTGATTGCACCAGCATGGATCAAGATCGGCGGGAGTTGTTTTTTGTAGAAGGAGATTCTGCCGGAGGATCGGCCAAGCAGGCAAGAGACAGGCGTTTCCAGGCTATCATGCCCTTACGGGGTAAAATCCTCAACACATGGGATCTGGATTCCACAGAAATCATTGAATCCAGGGAAATCAGAGAAATTTCACAAGTCCTTGGCGTTGTACCCGGGTCTGAGAATATTTCAAATCTCAGATATAATAAAATCTGCATCCTTGCTGATGCTGATTCGGATGGCCTGCATATTGCGACATTAATATGTGCTCTTTTTCTGAAACATTTTTCACCAGTAGTTAAACAAGGGCATGTTTTTGTAGCCATGCCGCCCCTGTTTCGTATAGATGCCGGAAAAGAAGTTTTTTATGCATTGGATGAATCAGAAAAAAATAATATTGTTAAACGGATCACAAGACGAAAAAAAAATGAGAAGATACATATCCAGCGGTTTAAAGGATTAGGTGAAATGAATCCGGCACAGCTTAAGGAAACAACAATTTCACCGGATTCGAGAAGACTGGTACAATTATCCGTTAACCGGGATTCCAAAGAAGAATTACAAGAAGTATTTGATATTATGGACATGCTTCTAGGAAAAAAACGCGTAAAAGACAGGAAGGCCTGGATAGAAATTAATGGCAATATTCAAGAGATTGAACAATGAAAGAAATTCTTCCCTCAGCAATTGAAGATTATGAAAAAATACCGTTTCAGGATTTTACCAGAAAGGCCTATCTGAATTATTCCATGTACGTTATCCTGGATCGTGCCTTGCCGCACATCGGAGATGGTTTAAAACCGGTTCAAAGAAGGATTGTGTACTCCATGAGCCAGTTGGGGTTATTGTCCACAGCCAAACACAAAAAATCAGCCAGAACCGTTGGTGATGTTCTCGGTAAATTCCATCCCCATGGTGACACAGCCTGTTATGAAGCCATGGTTCTCATGGCTCAGCCGTTTTCATTGAGATATCCCCTGGTGGATGGGCAGGGGAATTTCGGAGATCCCAATGATCCCAAATCTTTTGCAGCCATGAGGTACACGGAATCAAAGCTCTCAAAATATGCTGATATTTTTCTTCTGGAACTGGATCAGGGAACAACTAACTGGACTCCGAACTTTGATGGAACATTGGAGGAGCCCTCCCTCCTTCCGGCCCGTCTTCCCAATCTTTTATTAAACGGGTCCACTGGGATTGCCGTCGGCATGGCAACCAGCATCCCCCCCCATAATCTTCGCGAGGTGGCCAATGCTTTGATTTATTTAATTGATAATGAAGACTCAACGGTTGAAAAACTCTGCCGGTTCATAAAAGGTCCTGATTTTCCGACAGAGGCGGAAATCATAACCCCTGCCCGGGAGATTCTGGATATGTACCAGTCCGGAACCGGCAGGATCAAAATGAGGGCCCGATATCATGTGGAAAACTCTGAAATCATTTTCACCGCCCTCCCCCACCATGCCTCTACGGAAAAAATATATGAACAGATTGCAGCCCAGATGGCAGAAAAAAAGCTTCCCATGATCAGTGATATCAGAGATGAATCCGATCACGAAGAATCGACCCGTCTTGTGATTATTCCAAGATCCGGTCGCGTCGATCTGAACGCATTGACGGATCATCTGTTTGCAACAACGGATCTGGAAAAATCATTTCCGGTCAACATGAATGTGATCGGGCTCAACGGTAAACCCCAAGTTAAAAATCTATTGAGTTTTATGACCGAATGGCTCGAATTCAGAACTTATACCGTTCGAAAAAAATTAAACTTCAAACTGAAAAAAATCACTGAGCGCCTTCATATCTTAGATGGCCTTTTGATCGCTTTTCTGAATATTGATGAAGTGATCCGGATCATCCGGGTGTCGGATCATCCGAAAAAAGATTTAATGAAAATCTTTTTACTTTCCGAAGCCCAGGCCCAGGCCATTCTTGAAATAAGGCTGCGTCAACTTGCACGGCTTGAAGAAATCAGGCTGCGAGCTGAAAAAAAGGAACTGGAATCCCATAAAGAATCCTTTGAGAGGATACTTGGCGATGAAACTGTTTTCAAAGAATACATAAAAGAAGAAATCCGGTCGGATGCAAAAGAGTATGGAGATAAAAGGAGATCTCCCATAAAGGAACGGAAAGAAGCGGAAAAATTCTCAGTAATGGATGTGATAGATGTTGAACCGGTCTCCATTATCCTGTCAAAAAACGGATGGATCAGGTCTGCAAAAGGCCATGACATAAATCCGGAATCAGTTAAATTTCTTTCCGGGGATTCGCTTTTAGGTTGTCTACGGACGAAAAATGACAAACCTATTGTTTTTATTGATGATACAGGCAGAAGCTATATGCTTTATTCACATTCCCTTCCCTCGGCAAGGGGAAATGGGGAACCGCTCACCAGGCATCTGTCTATTCCGGCCAATGCCCATATCCGATATATGGTGTCATCTGAAAACAATCAGTATTATCTAATCGGGTCTGACAATGGATATGGATTTATAATCAAATTTGAAGATTTATTAACCGGTTTTAAAAACGGCAAAGCAGTTGTGACTTTAAAAAATAACCATGAATTATTGGAACCTGACAGCATCGGCGACCTTGAAAAGGATAATATACTTGCCGTGACGAATAAAGGCCGGCTTCTTATTTTTTCTCTCAAGCAATTGCCCTACCTTAAAAAGGGACAAGGCAATAAAATCATTTCCATACCGGAAAAGGAAATGTATTCAAAACATCCTGAAACACTTAAATTTCTTAAAGTATTGCCGGAAAATTCGGACATTGTGATACATTCCGGAAAACATTCTTTTAAACTAGGCCCCGGAAACCAATGGAATTATACCGGATTGAGAGGCCACCGGGGGAAAATGCTTCCCCGGCCATACATGAATGTTGACCGGGTGGAAACCATCCCGGTCGAACATGTCGATGTTTAGAGATGAACAAATTTTATCATAAGCATTTTATTCCATTCGGGCTGATCCTTCTTTTATCTGTTTTCACTGTTTTTTCCATCCTGATTCACAACAAAAAAATGGGTTCCGACACAACCGCTCTTGAAAGAATTAAACGGACCGGTATTGTCCGATTGATAACCGACAACTCAGTCAATACATATTATTATCATAACGGGCAACCTGCCGGATTTGAATATGAACTTGCTCTCGCATTTGCCGATTTCCTTAACGTTGAACTCGATGTTGTGGTCCCCGGCTGGAACAACATGTTCACCGGTCTTGAACAGGGAAAAGGAGATTTTATCGCCGCCGGGCTTGCCATTACCCGGGAAGGGATTGAAAAAGTCAATTTTTCCATCCCTTATATGACCAGCCGGCAGCATGTGATTTATCATAAAAATAATCCAGGACCTGGAAAAATAGAAGACCTTGCTTCTCTCACCATTCATGTCAACCGGGGAACAACTTATCATGCCCGGATCAGTGAACTTATAAAATCAGGCATCTCTTTGAATTACATACTATATCAGAATATACCCATGGAAGAGCTTATCCGCATGGTTCATGATAAAGAAATAAAATATACGATTGCAACCGATCCCATAGCCTCATTAAGCCAAAGGTATTATCCGGATATCCGGATAGGAATTCCAATCCGGGAAAAAGAACCGCTTGCCTGGGCAGTCAGTAAAAAAGATCCTGATATGCTGGAGCAGGTTAATAAATTCTTATTATATGCCGGCCAGACCGGACTTTTAAAAAGAATTACCGATAAATATTTCTCAACAAGTGATCATTCGGATCCATTTGATTTGAAAAAATTTCATCAGAGAATTGACACAAGGCTACCGGAATATAAGCAATTGATATATAAAGAAGCGGCTAAATACGGGCTTGACTGGAAACTTATGGCAGCTATTGCATATCAGGAATCCCAATTCGATCCGGAAGCCACCAGCTTTAATAATACCAAGGGACTAATGCAGGTAACAAAGATAGCCGCTGAAGAGATGGGGATTTCTAACCATTTTAACCCTTCTGAAAACATAAAGGCAGGAATCCAATATTTTGACAAAATGTTAAAAAAATTTGAATATCTTGATGATGACCTTGAAAAAATTCACTTTGCCTTGGTGAGCTATAATGTAGGTTACGGACATGTTTCGGATGCTCTTAAAATCGCAGAAGACATGGGACTTGATCCCACCAAATGGCAGAGCTTGAAAAAAACCCTGCCCTTATTATCAAAATCAAGCTATTATACCCGGGCTAAACATGGATATACCAGGGGGTTGGAATCGATTCAATATGTTGAACGCATCCTCACCTATTATGATATCCTTAAACAAAAAGACTTGAATTAAGATTTGAAACCCTATCCTGATTCAAGAAATTTTAATAAGCCGGAACTTGATAAAGTTTTTAAATGGCTATAATTGGTACTAATTAAATTATCATAAAAGGAAAATAAAAAATTGACTTGATCCGATCAATTTACTACTTAAAAATTCAATATTATTATAGAACAGGCAATTAAAACAAATTTATTTATTGAAGACTAAAGAGCAATATTAATGACAACAAAAATACTGATTAATGCTTTGGATTCTGATGAAAACAGGATTGTAGCCCTGGTTGATAACAAACTGGAACAATTTCATATTGAAACAACTGCCAAAGAAGTTACACAAGGCAATATTTATAAAGGGATTGTAACGCGGGTTGAACCCAGTCTTCAGGCTGTCTTTGTAGACTATGGAGCTGCAAAAAACGGTTTTCTTCAAAAAAACGAGATCCATAAAGATTATTTCCAGGATGTTGAAAAAGGCGAAAAGGCACTGTTTAACCTCATCCGGAAAGGTCAGGAAATGATTGTTCAAGTTACAAAAGATCCCATTAATCAGAAGGGGGCCATGCTGACTACCTTTGTTTCTCTTCCCGGAAGGTTGTCAGTCCTGATGCCAGGGACCGATACAAAAGGGGTATCCCGGAAAATTACGGACGAAACAGAAAGGAAAAGGCTAATCGGTATCATTAAGAAGATGGAAATCCCCTCTGGATTTGGAATGATTGTCCGAACAGCCGGAAAAGATACCACCAAAACCATGTTGATGGCGGATTTAAAATATCTGATGCGGGTTTGGAAAAACATTGATAAAGAAGCCCTGAATAATACCGCACCTTCACTCCTTTATAGGGAACAGACCCTTGCGGTAAGATCACTAAGGGATTATTTCACATCCGATGTCAATGAAATCCTGATCGACAATCCTGAAATTTACAAAGAAGTGCTTGACTTTATGGATGTCATTGCTCCAAAACAAAAAAGAATCGTCAAGCTTTTTACAGGTGAAAAGCCTATATTCACCAAATACCAGGTTGAAGATCAGATTGCATCCATTTATAAAAAAGAAGTTGCACTCAAATCCGGGGGCTTCATTGTTATTGAACAAACCGAAGCCCTGGTGTCCATTGATGTGAATTCAGGAAAATCCACAAAAAAGAAGAATATTGAAGAAACCGCTTTTCATACCAATTTTGAAGCATGCGAGGAAGTTGCAAGGCAATTGCGACTCAGGGATCTGGGTGGGTTGATCATCATTGATTTCATAGACATGAAAGATTCCCGGCACAAAGCGGAAATTACCAAAACACTTAAAAAACATCTGAAAGCCGATAAGGCCAAAACAAAAGTGGGTGGCATCACTTCTTTTGGCCTGCTTGAAATGTCCAGGCAGCGTATCCGTCATTCCATTACATTCGGAAGTTATGAAACATGCCGGCATTGTAACGGCAGGGGGCAAATACCATCGGTGGAAACCCAGGGTCTTGCTTTTTTAAGACAGCTCAATCTAAAAACATTGAAACCGGAAATAAAAGAAGTATCAGGGCAGGTACCTGTTGAAGTGGCTGGTTATCTGTTAAACCGGAAAAGGCATGAACTGTCTGAAATAGAAGAAAAAAGAAATGTATTTATCACCATTGAAGGGGATCAGACCATGGTATCAGGGGAAAACAGAATCATCATCATACCCCGGAAACCGTTTGAAGACCCTTCTTGACATAAATCATTGTATTGTGTATCTGAAACAATTTCAATCATCATTAGAAAGGAGAATGTATGCTCCTGAAAAAGAATGAAACGAAAAAGAAGAGATTAACATTTGTAATTGTTTTGTCCGGACTGATGATATTAGGTCTTTTGTTTTTTGGAACACCTTTGAAAATGGATCAAACTTTTAAAAAAAAGAATGACACCGCTGAAAAAAAACCGATTGAAATTGATAAAACGATTCCTTCTGCAGATGACGGAATTGTTCAGGGTAAAATTGTTATGCTGCCAAGCATAGACTACCAGAACCTTGAGAAAGATAAAGATTTGAAGGAACTCATGGAATCACGCAAGGATAGCCTTGGAATCAAAAAAAGCCTTGATATGATAGTTCATTCCGATGAGAGCATGAAAATTGGTGATGTCAAGATATCCATGAGAGATATCCTGGAAAAAGCCTTTGTAAAAGAAGGGGCAGTTTTTGAAGAAAAGATTGAAGCGTCAGGAGCCGTTACTCCTCCCCGGATCAAAGTATATGGTATTTATGTGGTTCAGCCTGGAGATAATATCTGGAATATTCATTTTCATATTTTAAAAGAATATTACCAGTCCCGGGGAATCAATATTTCCCCAATTGCCGATGAACCCATGAACCAGGGGCAGAGTTCCGGGATCGGAAAAATTCTGAAATTCTCTGAAACTATGGTGATCATCTATAATCTTCTTGAAAAAAAAGTAGATGCGGATATCAATCTTCTCAAACCGCTGAGCAAGATAATCGTGTATAACATGGATGAAGTTTTTTCACTTCTTCATGGTATTAATTTTGATAAAATAAACAGCATCCAGTTTGATGGCAAAACAATATGGATTCCGGCAAAAAAACTATAAATTTTATTACCCAATTAATGGAGGAATTATTTTTATGAACATCGCATATGCAATGGGCCAGACAGCCGGTCAGGCAAGCCCTGCCGGCGGACTCGCAGGTTTTTTACCTATAATTATCTTGTTTGCAATTTTTTATTTTCTTTTGATCAGACCCCAGCAGAAAAAAGCCAAAGAGCACAGAGAAATGATTGCTAACCTAAAAAAGGGCGCCAGGGTTCTCACAGCGGCGGGTATTTATGGAACCATCCAAACCCTTGATGAATCAAGCATTGGTCTTGAAATCGCTGAGAAAGTAAAAATCAAAATTTCCAGGACCAGTGTTGCTGCGGTCGTCTCAGAAAATGATTCAGTTCAGAAGGAAGATAAAAAGAAATAATACACCCATTAGGAGCAAAGAGATTGAAACCGTTTACCTTTAAAATCATATTAAGTA
>MGTJ01000091.1 GCA_001799395.1 Desulfobacterales bacterium RIFOXYA12_FULL_46_15
TGGTTCAATCCAGGCATTGCCGATGAAAAAATCGTTTCTGCCGATCCTGAACGGCTGGTGCTGAATATTACGCAAACCCCCTTCAACAGCCAGGCTGTGACCTGGCGGACCAGAATTTCCGGCACTTCCCCGAGGGCTGAAATCCTCCCGGTATTAGATCTGCTGAATCCGGACAAAACACCAAAGACATTCCCGGCCGTCTCCTCAAAACTATCCCTGGATAATCAAATCAAGGTTTTCCAGCATTCCGTCATGTTCAACGGATTGGCGCCGGATGTGACCTATGCTTACCGGGTGGGGGATGACACGGCATGGAGCGAATGGAACCAGTTCAAAACCGCTTCTGACAAAGCCGCACCCTTCACCTTTCTTTATTTCGGAGATATCCAGAAAGATATTTTTTCCATCTGTTCCCAAGTTTTCCGGGCCGCCTTTCAAAAAGAACCGGAAGCAAGGTTATGGCTCTTTGCCGGTGATATGGTGGACAATGGACTGGATGACCGGGAATGGAATGAATTTTTTTTTGCCTTAAACTTTATCCCCCGGACCATGCCCCTGGCCCTTGCTCCGGACAATCATGAATACCCGAGCTGGCAGGCGACCGAACCGGGTTCCCCCCGGATCATCTCCCCGTTGTGGCGACCCCAGTTCACCTTTCCCGAAAACGGTCCCAAAGGTCTTGAAGAATTGGTTTATACATTTAATTATCAGGGTGTGTGTTTTATCATCCTGAACGGTGTTGAAAACATCCCTGTCCAGGCGGCCTGGCTGGAGGAGCTATTGGTAAAAAACCGTCAGCCCTGGATTGTTGTTGCCATGCATCACCCCATATATTCCGTTTTTCCAAAAAGGAACAACACGGAATTGCAGGATGTTTTCGTTCCCCTTTTCGACCGGTTTTCTGTGGACCTTGTCCTGCAGGGGCATCATCACAGCTATGCCCGGACCAAAAAGCTGAAAAACCATGAGCCGGTGCCGGACAAAGAAAAAGGGACCGTGTATGTCATCTCCAACAGCGGCCCCAAATATTATCCGGCCAGCAACCGGTATGATCATCTCATGGGCAAAGCCATGACCAACGGCATATGGTTCCAGTCCGTCCGGATTGAAAATCATACCTTGCAGTATACAGCCTACAATATGATCAAAGAGGCGGTTGACACCTTTACCATACAAAAATAATCGCGTCCCGCTATTTTTTTATCTTTAATTTGAGCGTTTGTTCGTTACCGATAATATCTTTACGGTGGCTGACTTTAACGACCCAAACTGTTATTTCTTCGTCTTGAATTGAATAAACGATGCGATAACTGCCTTGACGAATGCGATAACGTTCTTGGCCGCTTAATTTTTGAGATCCGGAAAGTCTGGGGTTTTCTGAAAAAGTCTCAATTTTTTCAGAAATTTGTCATCACAAACATATTGAAATTAAATCTGATTTTGAAAAGGGATAGATGTTAATTTTGATGTTGGATAGCTTGGTCTATCATGTCTGTAACGAATTTGTTAAGACTTTTGCCCTCAGCAGCTGCTTTGGCAACAATCTCAGCATGCAATTCCGGAGATACTCTTAAATTGAATTTTCCTGAATATTGTTTATGAGGATTGATTCCTTCCTCTTTGCACATATCCAAGAATACTTTTAATGAGATTTTTCCTTCATTTCGAAGTTCGGTAGTATTAGTGGCGTAAAAATCAGCACCACCATTTAAACCAACAAATTCACCACGGAACATATCAACCAATGGATCATAATTTATAATTGCTTTGTAACCCTCAATTTCCATTATATTCATCATGGCTTCACTCCATATCAGGCTATTTTATATTTACGCTGACAGGTCGGGCAAAAATTAACTCCAGAGTTTTTTTGTGTTTTCGTTTCACTTCTATATGGTACCAATATTTGGTATCAAGTCAATGGGAAATTGTACAATCTGTGAATATCGGGTAGGTCAGTCAGGGGCTTTACAGGGATTTGCACCCTACTAGTCCCAAAATAAGCGCATTTCCATAAAAAAAAGGCTTGTGAGCAATTGCCCGGCTGAGGTAATACTTCCAGCCACAGACGGTACCCTGAGGACGTACGAACCCTCCAATTTACTGTAACGTTTAAATTTCATGCGGATGATGGAAAAGACCCAGAGGGCAAAGAACTAGTGGCGGTCAACCGCCACTCCCAATGTATTGTTATCATTAATTAAACTTATCACCGTCAAAAGTTTGACCCTGAAAAAATATCGATACTGATCCAAATCATAGAGTTTTGACGGCTAAGATTCCCCGGCTTTTTTCTATTCTATGGCAATGCCTGCCCGGTACCCGCTGTGGACGGCATCAAGGGCTGTGGCCACTTTTTTTGCATCACCGATGATATCACAGGTAATGCCGGTTTTTTTGATCCCGGCAGACAGACCTGTGTTTGATTTTGACCCGGCCGCCACCACAATGGTATCGGCTATAATCTGTTGAACCTGTCCATCCTGTTCAACCTCGAGCCCATCCGGGACTATTTGAATCACCTTTGTTTTTGAAAGGGTCTTAATGCCGAACCGGCTGAGATCCTGCATCATTCCCCATTTCGTGGATTTGCCGATATCCTTGCCGATTTTATCCAGCATTTCGATGAGAAGAATGGTCTTGCTGCCTTTTGTTGCCATTTCATAAAGGGTTTCAAAGCTTTCCGCCCGGTTCACCAGCAGAAATTTCACCATAGCCGCAGACAGGGTTCCTTTTTCAGAGAGGAAGAGAGCTGTCTCGACCCCGACGGCACCGCCGCCGATAATGGCCACCCGGGTGCCGGTAACCACCTTGTTTTCAAGCACATCCGAGGCACTGACCACATGGGGCAGGTCCATACCCGGAAGTTCCGGAATAAAAGGGGATGAACCGGTTGCAAGGATGATATGATCGGGTTTTTCCGCCTGAACCAGTGCTTCATCCACAGACTGATTCAAGAAAACCGGAATATTGCGCAATCTCACCTGACGGGCCAGATCCCCGGCAAATTGGGCAAATTCTTCTCTGCCCGGAGGAGCGGCAGCCAGAAAGAGCTGACCGCCCAGGCAGCCTGTTTTTTCATAGAGGCTCACACTGTGGCCTTTATCATGGGCTGCAAGGGCTGCGGTCATGCCTGCCGCGCCGCCGCCGATGACCATCACCTTTTTCGGATGAGCGGTCCTGCTCTCCCTGATCCGGTTTTCATACCCGGCCAGGGGATTGCACAGGCATTCCACATGTTTGAGCTTGAACAGGTTGTCAAAACATCCCTGGGCACACCCGATGCAGTGGACAATCTCATTTTCACGACCCTGTCTTGCTTTTTCAGGCAGCATGGGATCGGCAATCAGGCTGCGGCCCATGGCCACCATATCGCACATGGCATTACCGATCAGCTCACGGGCCGTTTCCGGGTCATTTATGCGATGGCTTGCAATGACCGGGATACTGACTTTTTCCCGGATTCCCCTGGCCAGATAGGCAAAGGTGCCCCTGGGGACACAGGTAACAATCTGGGGAACCCGCGCTTCATGCCATCCCACATTGATGCATAAGGCATCGGCAAGCCCGGACGCCATGACCACGGCATATTCCTTAAGTTCCTGCCGGGAATTTCCGCCTGGCATGAAATCATTTCCATTCATCCGCACGATAAGGGGGAATTGTTTGCCCACGGCTTCCCGGACCGCTTCCATGACCTCTATGCCGAACCGCATCCGGTTTTTAAAACTGCCGCCGTATTCATCGGTTCTCTGGTTGGTCAAAGGAGAAAGGAACTCACTGATTAAATACCCGGTGCCACTCAGCACTTCCACGGCATCAAACCCGGCTTTTTTAGCCCTGGCAGCAGCAGAGGCAAAGGCATTGACAGTTTCATGAATCTCTTCAGCCGTCATTTCCTTCGGAGTTTCACCGGTCATGCGGGAGGCAACGGCAGAAGGCGCCACCGGCTGTTTTCCATTGGTAAAAAATGAATAATTATACCGGCCTGCATGGTTGATCTGGAGGCAGGCCGTTGATCCTGCTGCCTGAATGGCAGCGGCCAGTTTTTGGAGCCCGGGAATGAACCTATCGTCATGGGCCCCGATATTCTGTGTGTTTCCCGACAGCTCATCCACTGTGGCAAAACCGGCACAGATCAGGCCTGCACCGCCTTTTGCCCTTAAAGCGTAGAAGTCAACAATCTGGTCCGTGACTTCGAAATCATGGGCCATCCCAAGATGCATGGCAGGAAGGTAAATTCTGTTTTTGACAATTAATCCGTTCAGGGTGATGGGTTGGAACAGTATATCTTTCATTTGATTCTCCAGTATCGTAAATAAATATCCTTATCTCTAATCCTTGAATATCTGTTTTTTGTCAAGCGTGAGATGGAAGAGAACATTTATATTACGGATTTTCTTAAAGTCTTTTTGGGGTTAATCCCTTAAAAAAACCCTTTATCCCCTTTTTTTGTCCATTCGTCTCAGAGGATTTGAAGCCTTCCTCATTTTTGCCGTATTATCCTTTTAACATATCATACCCTATTTAACAGGAGGAAGAATGAGACTCATAGAGCTTCAAGGCATAAACAAGCAGTATTACCTGGGCCAAACCCCCATGACAGCCCTGAGCGACATCACCATAAGTTTTGATAAAGGAGAGTTCACAGCGGTCTTAGGGCCTTCCGGATCAGGTAAAACCACACTTTTGAACCTCATCGGCACCATTGATGAACCCAGCTCCGGAAAAATCCTGATTAATGGGGATGATGTTTCAAAAATGACCGACAATCAGAAATCCGAATACAGAAACAACCGGATCGGGTTTATTTTTCAGAATTTCAACCTCATACCGGTGTTGAATGCGGTTGAAAACGTCATGCTGCCCTTGCAGATCAGAAATGAGAAAACTCAGGTTGCCAGGGAAAAAGCCATGGAACGGTTAAACCAGGTAGGGCTGGAACACCTTGCCTTGAACCGGCCGGATATGATGTCCGGGGGACAGCGTCAGAGGGTGGCCATTGCAAGGGCCCTGGTAACGGACCCGGAAGTGGTGATTGCAGACGAACCCACCGCCAACCTTGACCTTGCCACTTCCATCAGCATCATGGAAATCATGCAGAAGCTCAACAGAACCGAAGGCGCGACTTTTTTGTTTTCCACCCATGACCAGAGGCTGCTGGACCGGATGAACCGGCTTGTCAGGCTTGAAGACGGGCGTATCGCAGATGCGCCTGAGAATTAAAGGAGAAAAAATGAATCAGCTCATCCATTTTCTAAAACTGGCTTTCAGGAATATTTTAAAAAGCAGGAGACGAACCTTTGTCACCCTCATGGCGGTCGGATTCGGATTTGCATCCATTGCCCTGTTCCAGGGGTATATCCACAGCATTTATGAAGGCCTCAGGGCATCGGCCATCCACGGGTCCGGCATCGGGCATCTGACCTTATATGCAAAAGGATGGGAAGCCCACGGCAAATCCGACCCGGAAGCTTATATGATCACTGGCGAAGATATTGAAAAAATCACCCGTCTGGCCCGTCAAAACACGCATGTCACCCTGGTAAGCCCGAGGCTTTCCATATCGGGCCTGGTATCCAACGGAAAAACTTCCACCATTTTTATTGCATCAGGGGTAATCCCGGATCATGAAAAAAAGATCAAAGGTGAATTCTATGATTATCAGCCTATCAACGGCAAGCCCCTGGATTCAGCCGACGAAGCTTCTGTTGAAATGGCCGACGGTCTTGCCGGCCAGCTTGAACTTTTTGCCGGTCAGGACGGGGTTGTGATGGGGGCAACACTGAGCGGCCAGATGAATGCCATGGATATACATATCAACGGGACTTATAATACAGGAATTGCCGATACAAACGATAAATTCATCAAAGTCCCGTTTTCCTTTGCCCAGTCCTTTTATGACACAAAAAAAGCCGACAGCATTGTTCTTCTCCTGGATCACTGGCAGAATACCGATCTTGTCAGGGAGCAGTTATCCTATACGCTTTCTTCCAGCAATCTATCAGTGGAATTTAAAACCTGGAAAGAATTGTCCCTGTTTTATAAGAGCGTCAGGAACATGTTTGACATGATTTTCCTGTTCATTTTTACCATTGTTTTCATCATTGTGATCATGAGCACCACCAATACCATGGGCATGGCCGTGATTGAACGAACCAGGGAAATAGGGACCTTAAGGGCACTCGGGTTAAAACGAAGGGGCATCAGTTTTCTTTTTGCCGCAGAAGGCGGGCTTCTGGGTCTTGGCGGATGTCTTTTCGGGCTTTGCCTCCACACCCTTGTCTGGGCAGTGATCCGCTATACCGAGCCCTCTTATACACCGCCCGGCAATTCCTCACCGGTTCCCCTGACAGTGGATTTTCTGCCCCAGAGCCTGGCCGTGCTCATCCTTTTCATGACCGGGCTTGCTCTTCTCAGCGCTATTCTTCCGGCAAGACGGGCTGCCCGTCAGAATGTGGTTCAATCCCTGACCCATGTATAAAAAAATTAAAAAAAAGGAGACCTTTTCATGAACCCCCTGAAAATATTTTTATTGACCCTGTTGATTCTTTTTCACGCAACAGCAGCAATGGCCGGCGCCTCATCCGGTAGCCCCATGGATATGGAAAAGGCCACTGCCCTGCTGAAAGAATCCGATCTTTCCCGCGGCAACAGTTCCGGCCTGGAATGGGATATCGATATTGAAAGCCGGACCGAAGGGCAGACAGAAGCCAACTCGCTGACTGTGCTGGTAAAGGAAACCAATTGCCTGGCCGTTTACCAGACCCCTTCCAATGTAAAAGGAAGAAAGCTTCTCATGAAAGACCGGAATATGTGGTTCATCAAACCCGGCCTTTCCAAACCCGTTCCGATCTCGCCCCGGCAGAAACTCCTGGGCGGTGCTTCCAACGGGGATATTGCCTCGACCAATTATGCCGGGGACTATACCATTGAAAATTTTGCACAAGCTCTTTTGGACCAGGAGCCCTGTGTGGTCTATGATTTAAAGGCAAACAATAAAAACGTGACCTATGACCGAATCCGGTACTGGGTATCTGAAAAGACAAAAACAGGGCTTAAGGCGGAATTTTTCACCCTGTCCGGGAAAATGTTCAAAACCGCTGTGTTTGAATATGATCATGAAATTTTTCTGAACGGACAAAAGAGGCCCTTTGTGTCCAAAATGACCATTTCCGGGGCTGTGGTGGAAACAGAGAAAACCGTTATGGCCTACAGCAATATCAGGATCAGGGAAATCAGCCCGTCAGCTTTTAACCTGGATCTTCTGGTGAAATAAAAAAAGGATGGGTGCCATGATATCCGCACTGAAACTCCAGGCCCTTGTTTTGGGTGTGTTTTCCTTCTTTTTTCTCACAATCCTGCCCCAGGTTTTCGGGATGGAAGGGCTGAGCTTTGAATTCAAGGCCACGGCCCTTGCAGGGATCAACGGTCTTTCCGGCAATTCTGTCCTGAATCCCGGCAATAGGTTTGCACGGCTCCCGGATCAGGAATCCAATATCACCCTGAAGCCGGATATGTCATTCGCCTGTGAGGATTGGCTCTTTTATGCAAAGCCGCGGCTTGAAGTGTCGATGGAAAATTATGAAATCAATGGAGAGTCAGATGATGTGTTTGATAAGAATGCCGACATCCCTGAATTTATGGTTCGCAGGAAATTAACGGAAAGCCTTTTTGTCTCCTATGGCCGGGAAAATCTGCAATGGGGCCCCGGGTTTTTGTATTCCCCATCCAATCCATTTTTCAATGATAACGGGAAAAAAAGCCTGGTTCAGGATCTTGACGGCAAAGGTATGTTAAAACTCATCATGGTCCATGATGAAGCATTTGCTGCGTCCCTGATCTATAACACGGACAAGGGCACCTTTAATGAACCTGATTTTGAAAAAACCCTGGCCATGAAAATCGATTATTCCGGAGACACCGGGTATGCTTCCCTGGTTATTTCCCATACGGATCACGGAAAATCAAAACTGGGCGGTTTTGCAGGCACCACCCTGACCGATGCCCTTATCGTCTATGGGGAGACAAGTATTCAAAAAGAAACGGAAACCCTGTATCCGGCTGCTGTCCCCGGACCCCTGACCCGGGACATGACGGCCCTGAAAAATAACGGTGATCTTTATGCTGTCCTCCTTCTCGGGGCAACCTATACCCTGGAATCCGGGGACAGCCTTTGTCTTGAATATCTCTATTATGGAGACGGGCTTGATTTTCTCCGGCAGAATTATATCATGCTGCAATACCTGATCGATGATGTCATGGGCAGCATCGATCTTGTATCCAGGGCTACGGTTTGCCTTGACGACGGGTCCTCCCGGCTTTATGCGGCCCTGTCCCGCGAGCTTAATGACCATATGGAATTGAAGCTTGGCTGGATGGTCAACACCGGAGGGACGGATGATTCCTTCAGGACCTATCTGGATTACCAGGTCCAGGCGGCCCTGGAATATACATATTGATTGAAAGAATATCAAAACCATGACAGGATATATTCCCATGTCAATCTATGAATACAGAAAACTCACACTCGGGCATGTATTAAAGGATATCCTTTTAACAAGCATTTGCAGCATCCTGATTGCCGTGGTTTTCATGCTGGTGACCTCAGTTGAGGTTACATTGGAAATTTATCTCAGATATTTTCTCATCGCCCAATGCATCGGACTTTCCATCTGCATTCCCTGTACCTTTGCCTTTCATATCCTGAAACCTGCCAAAGCCGCTTCCCAGCTTATCCTGCTAACGGTATGCGTTCTTTTTGGCGCCCTTTTCGGCAGTTATCTCGCCGGCCGGCTGATCCATCATCAATTTGCCGCCTACCAAGGCCAGATTCCGCTCCAGATGCTTCTTGTGGCCATCATCCTCGGGTTTGTCATCTCCTTTGGATTTGTCATCTATGAAAAATATCTTGCATTCAAATTTTCAGCCAGCGAGGAAAAATTCAAACGCACGGTTCTTGAAAAGGAAAAGCTCAATGCCGATTTAAAGCTTCTCCAGGCCCAGGTGGAACCCCATTTCCTCTTCAATACCCTTTCCAATATCTTAAGTCTTCTGGAACACGAACCTGAAACCGGTAAAAAAATGCTGGAGAATCTGACCCAATACCTCCGCACCTCCCTGATCCAGTCGAGAAAACCTGCCAACCGCCTTGGTGATGAAATAGACATGATCCAAACCTATCTGGATATTTATCAGATCCGGATGGGGAAGCGGCTCTCCTATGAAATACAGGTCCAGGAAAATGTCCGGGACCTTGAAATCCCGCCCATGGTTCTCCAGCCACTGGTGGAAAACGCCATCAAACACGGGCTTGAGCCGAAAATCCAGGGAGGGAAAATCACCATCAGGGCCGGTCTTGAAAATAATGTCCTGACCCTGGAAATTGCAGATACCGGCATGGGAATAACGGAAAAATCAGACATTGGAATCGGAACGGGAAATATCCAAAAACGGCTTGCCTCCCTTTTTGGCGACAGGGCAAGCCTCTCTTTTGAAGACATGACCCCGGCAGGCCTCAAAGCCATTGTGGAGATACCTTGTGAAAAATATCACAGCCATCATAGCAGATGATGAAACAGAACTCAGACGGCATCTCATCCGGCTGTTAAACCGGCTCTGGCCCGATCTGGTCATTGCCGGGGAATCGGAAAACGGCCCTGAAACCCTGGCGCTTTTTCATTCCCTGTCCCCGGATATTGTGTTCCTGGATATCAATATGCCCGGACTGTCCGGACTGGAAGTGGCAAAGCGGATCTCGGGACGGTGCACCGTCATCTTTATCACAGCCTATGATCAGTACGCTGTGGAAGCCTTTGAAAGAGAAGCCCTGGATTATATCCTGAAACCCGTGCAAAAAGACAGGCTCGCTGCAAGCCTTGACCGGTGCAGGAAAAGATTTGCAGAACCAAATGCAGAATTTCAGGATTTAGCCCCTTTGCTGAAACTTCTTGAAAAAAAACTGGCCAGGGAAAAAACATCCCCCTTTCTCCAGTGGATTCGTGCCCAGCACGGGGATAATATCCGCCTGATCCCGGCAGAGGATGTCCTTTTATTCAAAGCCGAAGACAAATATACCCTTGTGATCACTGCCAAGAATGAATCTTTGATCCGAAAAACCATCAAAGAACTGGAAGATGAGCTGGACCCGGACAAATTCTGGAAAATCCACCGGGGTACCATTGTCAATGCGGCCTCCATCCTGAAAATCAGCCGGTCCGTAACCGGCCGTTATGTCATCCGGTTAGCCGGGTATGACGAACCCGTGATGGTATCCAGATCCTTTTCCCATTTGTTCAGACAGATGTGATTTTGAAAAAAAATAACTAACCGGACAGGCAATATATTGAGAACCTGAAAAATAAAATCGAGTTTGGCAGGATATGGCTGCAAGGCTGCTCAGAATTTTTAAGCGTTACACTATTTTGACACCAATTGCAGGGTATTTGGCCTGGTTATTTTAAATTCGGAATTTAAAATTGACATTACGGTAATACTGCATTACACGTATACCATAAGGTAATTAAAAAGGAACTTCAACATGGATATCGTATCAGACAACAAACTCGTGACAAGCAAGCTTACCACAAAGAGCCAGGCCACTATCCCTGAAAAAATAAGAAAAGTGTTGGGACTACATCCCGGCGACTCGGTCACATTTGAAATTTTTGAATCAGACAATCATAAGAAGGTCATGATCCGTAAAGCCACACAAATAGATGTTGAGTTTGCAAGAGCCGTTGAGGGTACACTTTCCGAATGGTTGTCAACCAATGACGAAGAGGCTTATAGTGAATTATAAGATTTTTGATGTTGTCGTCGTCCCGTTTCCTTTTACAGATCAGAATACCGAAAAAAGAAGACCGGCGCTGGTATTGTCCGATCACAAAAATTTTAATGATATTACCGAAAACTGTGTACTGGCCATGATCACCAGTGCAAAAAATCCTGACTGGCCGCTTGACGCCCCGATAAGCAGCATAAAGGAAGCAGGACTTCCGGCTCCTTCAAAGGTTCGAATGAAACTTTTTACTTTAGACAGCCGTCTTATTGTAAAAAAAATAGGAGATCTCTCTTTGAAGGATCAGAAAGCTGTAAAAATAAGCCTTCAAAAATTGATGCTTCTTTAATACGCCGGAGCGCCCCACTGGATATAACATCTGTGAAAAAAGCCTGAGACAGTGTATCCAGCATCGAAATATTAAGGAATCAGATTACAAATACGTAATTGAGCGATTGAATTCTTGGTGGGGCGGCATAGGAAGATAACAGCCGGGCCGTTCAATAAGATCGGCCTTTAGAAATGCTTGAGCCGTGTGGCTGGAAACTGCCACGCACGGTTCTTAAACTGACATTCCGCACCCTGTTTTTATAAATAGCTGTAATTTTAATATTTCATTATTCTGTCATTATTTTATTGGCTTATCTAAATATTATTATTGTTGAATGAAATTTATTTATTAAATTTGATTTATCTTAGACTTTTCTATAAATTTTACTTATGATCTGCCTCAATAATAAACAAAAGCATTGAGGCAAC
>MGTJ01000092.1 GCA_001799395.1 Desulfobacterales bacterium RIFOXYA12_FULL_46_15
AAAGGCATCCCCTTCCCTGACACCCACTGAAGATTCGTTGATCCAGTGCTTGATGATATATTTAACCGGTATCTGGCCCAGGACCGCATGGAACCAGATACCGGTTGCAACCACGGACAGATCTCCAAGGCCGGTGTATACCCCAAAGGCAACATCCCCCCAGCGCATCCCTGATGATGCACCCAGTTTCATGGTGGTTTCCTTGCCTTCCTGGGCGATCATATTCATCTTGTGCTGAAAAATTTCAAAATCCACATCGCTGATGCCGTCCTGTGCAGTTGATTCTTCAGACGTCATGGGTTCTGGTTTGAGACGCTGAACAACTTCCTCATCCCTGCCGTATGTCATACCCTTCATGATGATTCTCCTTGATTTAATAAACGATAGTCAAACCTAAACCTGTTCTAAAACTGCATTGTGGAAAATATCCAGGCTGAATCTCCATCCCGGTTCAATCACATAGGTGGTTTCCATGGCCTCAACAAGGGCCGGACCCTCTATCCGGTTGCCGGCCTTTAGCTCTGAAAAAGCAAAAACAGAGGTGTCCCTGAAGTCTTGCGTGTCACTCCAGTAAGCCTTTCTGTAGGGAAGACGGGCAGATTCCGCGGGCGTCCGGCCACCTGGTTCAAACTGTCTCATCCCGGGAACGGGAATTTCCACATAGGCGGTAAGAAAGAAACATTCCACATTAATCCCGCCCATTGGAAAGGTTGCTTCTGGTGTATAAACGGCTGCATATTGTTCTGTAAATTTATCGCAGATATCCTTAAAATCCGCAGGGGTCCCTATATTCAGATGGGGGGAGATGATCCGGGTAAGATTGTACTGCATGCCATACCGCATATCCAGTTCCAGCCGGAACCGAATCTTGTCCTTTTCAAACCCTTCAAGCTTTAAATCCCGGACTGCATGGTCTGTGAGTGTGTTGATCACCTCATTAAACCCGTCGATATCCTCACAATAGGATTGTGTGTTCCACTGAAAAACCTTGAAAGTCCTGGACTTTTCCCAGACTTGCTGGCAATTTACGGTGGACGCGCCAAATGCACCGAAAATGGGCGAGAAAGAGGGAACAATAACTTTTTTAACCTGTAAATAGGGCGCAAATCCGCAGGCATGGGTTGCACCGGCCCCGCCACAGGCAAACAGGACAAAATCCCGTGGATCGTGCCCTTTGAGGGATACTTCGTTAAAGACCTCCTGTCCCATTTTTGCATCCACAATCCTGCGGATACGGATGGCGGCTTCAATGGTGCTGATGCCCATGGGACCGGCAATATAATGATCAATGGCCTGCCGGCTCAAGTCCGGATCCAGCAGCATTTTTCCGCCCAGATAATTGTCCGGGTTCAGATACCCCAGAACCAGATCGGCATCGGTTACCGTGGGTTCCTTTCCACCCTGGTCGTAACAGGCAGGTCCGGGCATGGACCCGGCAGACCGGGGTCCGACTTCCAGGCTGTTTTCCATGAGACGGTTCACCCAGGCAATGGAACCGCCCCCGGCCCCGATGGATTTGATTTCAATGGCCGGGATATTGGTCCTCCAGCGGTCGATGACCGGAATGAAATCATAGGTTTTCAGCCGGCCGCCGGTAATAACCCCGATATCAAAAGAAGTCCCGCCCATATCTGAAAAAATGATATTGCCGGCATGATATTCCTTCCCCATGGTCAGGGCCCCGTGAAGCCCTGCCACCGGACCTGCATTATGGGTTAACACTGCCCTTGTGCGGGATACTTTTTTCATTCCGCCTGTGTTATGGACCAGAACCAGGGGTTTTTTATATCCATTCTCCCTGAGTTCAACCCCCAGCTTGTTCAATTCATCAGCCATGACGCCATGGATGTATGCATTGACCGTGGTAGTGATAAATCTCGTATATTCAGCGGATTTGGGGGATACGTCGCTGGACAGGGTGACGGGCATGGAACCCAGGAAATCCTCGGGATATTCCTCTTCAATAATGGTCTTGATCATCTGTTCATGCTCAGGATTCATAAAAGACCACAAGAGGCAGACCACAAATCCCATGGCCCCCCTGTCTACAAGAATCTGAAGCTTTTCTAAAATTTTTTCTTTATTCAACGGACAGATCACATTGCCGAAAGAGTCAACCCGTTCACGGACCCCCACAATCATATCCCGCGATATCAGGGGCAATGGTTTTTGTATGCGTGACATGTCCTTGTTGACTGTTGAAGATAACCCGTCTGCCCAGCTTCTGCCACGCCCCAGGAAAATGGTATCCTCGAACCCGGCCGTGGTTATCATGCCCAGTTTGGGACCTGTCCGTTCAATCAGCGCATTGGTCCCGATGGTGGTGCTGTACCGGACGGAATCCGTATTATTCAAAAATTGTGTCAGTGACAGACCCTTTATCCGGGCAAGATCCCTGATCCCTTTTAAAAAGCCCACAGAAAGGTCATAATGGGTGGTTGGAGACTTGGCCAGAAGGGTTGTCCCGTCATCCTGGCCGACATAAAAATCAGTAAACGTGCCTCCGATATCGACATTTACAGTCATAGTCATAGGATATCTCCTTTTAAGATTAAATTTGAAATTTCATTCACCAGCGCATGGAGGGTTTCAAGGTTGTTTTCGCGGGTCACGGGCCCCATGCTGGTAAAAAAGACCCCGTGCCCGGGCTTGTCACGGTAAAGTGCCGCCCCCTGGCACAAGATCTCTTTGGCTGTTTCAAGATCATCAAGGGGAAGCCCGATGCCAAGCCCCAGGGTTCCCCTGCCCAGATCCCACACCGTGGACGGCATAAGGGGATGTTGATCTGCACAAGGACCTGCAATATACATGTCCATATTCAGACTTGAAACCGAGTGGATACTGTCTGACCGGTAATCCTGCAGGTACAGGCCCACGGGGATATTGTAATAATTTGCAATATTTTTCAGGGTATTATAGATACGGCGGTGTTGAACGCCTATTCCTGTCAGGGTCAGTGCTTCCCCTTCCATAAACATGAGAACATCGGGCCGGGTTTCGCAATACGCCTTTGTCATCCGGACAAGCAAAGGTTTGATACCGTCCATATGTTTCTGACTTGGCGCTTTGCCGAAAAGCTGTTCTGCCAGGGTATAGGGGCCGGTTAACGCAGAAATGCAGGCCATGTCCTTTTGGCAGATTTGAAACAGCCGTTTTGTCACCTCAAGACCCAGTTGCATCGGCCGGCTTTGGTCCGGGGTCTCGTCCGGGCTTCCCTGCAACGGCAGGACCACGGGCCTGTCTTCCCTCCATTCCATCCTGCAGCCGCAGGCCCGGGCTGCAAGACTTGCGTCCAAACCAGCCACCACACCATCAAACCCGAACAACCGGGTGGCTTTTTCAAGGCTGTTGGCCCATAGGGCCGGGTCTGCAGTCAGGGTTTCCATGGGTCTGTCTTCAATTCTTGACAAAAGCCCCCGGATAAAGGGGATAAAAACCGGCCGGAAGAGAGGTGATTGATTCAAAAAAAGTTTAAACCGCTCCCTGCCTGATTCCATTTTACTCCTCCTGCCGTTTCTGCAAGGCATCAATATCCAGTTGGATATCATGGGTAATCGGATGCCCAGGGGGAAGGTATTCGTTTTCAATCATGGTGCCGCATTTTGGACAGTAAAATTCCAGAAGACGGCAATAGTCCGGATCAGGGCAGAAACTGTATGCCTTGCCCTTTATCATTGCCGGATGAATATCTTCCAAAGGCTTTTCCGCCACCAGGCATCCTTTTTTATAATTTTCGCGGGCGTCCATGAGCATCTGCCCGCACCGCCGGCAAACCCATTTTTCTTGCTTTAAATCGATTTCCAGGTATTCTGTGATCCGGATGTTCATGATGATGACACCTCCTCTAAAATTATATTATTGTATTCATCCACAGTTAAGGCCCAGTCCGGCGGGATAAAAAGACTGGTCTGATCGGATTCCACCAGGCCCGGTCCTGTCAGGCTGTGGCCGTTTGTAATCAGGGATCTGTCATAAACCGGCAATTCCATTGCTTTATTTCCCGTTTCCAGAAATACATTCCGGCTGCCTTTTTTTGCATGGCCTACATCCCGGGAAGCTTCCGGAACTTTTTTGATCATATAATGGGGGACTTTTGCCGCGGCTTTGAGACTTGCCATGGTAATGACCATATTGGGGGCATTGACGGCAGCAGATGGATTTAAAAATGTTCCGGCTTTTTGCAGGGTCTGTGCAGTTTTATCAGAATCATTATAAAAATGATAATCCACATCAAATTTAACCTCATGGTTATTGTCTGCTTCTTTTACGAACAATTCCAGGCCCAGATGGACTTCTTCCATTGAAAAACCTTCTCCGCGCATATCCCGCCCGGCTTCCTTTTCCATGGCCAAAACAGCATTTTTGATCACTGTAAAGTCGCAGGCTTTAGTGAACGGCAGATCTATTCGTGAGGTATAGAAATGCCCGACATCCATTGTGGAAGAAGAAAATGCAGAAAAGATGGCGGAAAAGGGCGTAATCACTATTTTTTTCAAACCGGCAATTTTTGCAATATTACAGCAATGTGCTGCCCCGGCCCCTCCATAGATGACCAGCAAAGGCATTTCGTCTTTTCCCAGCCGGTGTTTTAACCCGGCGATTTCCGAACCCATGATCCGGTCCACTTCAGCCTTTATTTTCCAGGCAGCATCTTCCACCGATATTCCCAATGGACCGGCAATTTTACGGGCTATAACATCCCTTGCTTTCTCATAATTAAGAACCATTGATCCGCCCAGAAAATAGGCCGGGTCAAGTATTCCCAGCACAAGGTCGGCGTCTGTTACAGTGGGTTCCTGGCCGCCAAGACCGAAGCAGGCCGGGCCGGGCAGGGCACCGGCAGACTGCGGCCCTACCTTGAGCCTTCCTTCTTCCACCCGGGCAATGGAGCCGCCGCCTGCTCCCAGGGCACGGATGGCCATCATGGGCACATTGATCGGGAACCCTTCCACATCCGGCAGCAGGGTATAACTTTCCTGGTTATTATAGACAAATCCAAGATCGCAGGAGGTCCCGCCCATATCTGCAGAAATCAGTGTTTTTGCACCATACATCTGTCCGATCAGACGTGCGCCGGAAAGCCCTGCAACCGGGCCTGAATTATACGTATTGATGGCCCGGGTTTTTGCGACCCTGGCAACAGCTCCGTTGTTGTGGACGATAAACAGATTCTTAGGATAGGATTTTTGGCGCAGCGTTTCACCGGCCTTGTACAACAGCCTTGCCAGCTTGTTATGGATATAAGCATTCAGTACTGCTGCATTGATCCGTTCGGTTTTTCCCGATCTATGGGAAATATCCGAAGACAAAAATACAGGCACGGAACCTAAAAAATCGCGGGGATATTCATTTTTAATGGTTTTTTGCACCAGCCGCTCATTCACATTGTTGTGCTCGGAATTGGAAAAAGCCACCACAAGACACCGGGCACCGCGGTCAATCAGCTCCTGGGCAGCGGTCATAACCGCTGATCCATCCGGTGATATAATCCGGTTGCCGGATATATCCATTGCTTCATCAATACCAATGACCATCTCGGGAAGAATCAAAGGAGGCTTGCCATCCTGGTTATGGATCGGAGCCAGCGTTTCGCATCCTTTTGTGACCATCAGGCCGATCCTGCTTCCGTCTCTCTCAATAATGGTATTGGTGCCGATGGTATTGGAAAACCGTATAATATCGGTCTGATGCAAGAGATCATCAATCATGATACCAAAGCGTTCGGCCCCGGCTTTAATACACTCCAGAAAACAGACTGTCAGATCATGCGGTGTCGTAGGAACTTTAACCGTCTCCACCCGGTCTTTGACCACAAAAAAACCATCGGTAAAGGTTCCTCCCGTATCAATGTCTATTGTGTAGCCCATGCGTTTTCCCTCCTCTGCTGTTTTTTATTTGCCGGTAAAGCCTGCATTTCTAAGAATTCACCGGGGTTCGGATATTATGCTTTCTTTTTTGTTGCCCAGTACGCCATATAGAATAAATGAAACCACTTCTTTTGTGACGTCTTCGGCGGACAGCGGGCCTTTGGACCGATACCAGCGCAAATACCAGTTGATTGTGCCAAGAATATTGAAAGCCATTATGGTGATGCTTTTGCAATCCATATAACCTGCTTCATTCAATGCACGGAGCACATTACAATGTATTTCCAAAATATCGCGTTGAATCTGATTGTTGATTTCCTCGCCTTCAGCCGACAGATGCTCTTCATCAAGGAAAAAAATCTTGATTTCCTTTTTATAGGATCCGGACAGTTCAATATGAGTTTTAATGAGTAGTTTAAACCGGTCCAGGGGGTCCAGGTCCATTTCGGATATTTTCCGCAGCTCGTCAATAAGTCTTCTGGAAGAATGCTCCAGAATTGCCAGCAGCACTCCTTCTTTATTGCCGAAATAATGATAGATATTGGAAATGCTCATGTTCATGGCCTGTGCAATATCTCGGATGGATGTACCCTTGAATCCTTTGGCAGAAAAGAGTTTTATGGCTACCTGCAGCACTTTCTCTTTACCTTTTAGAAGGTCATGCATTAATTTTCTCCATTTTTAATATGAATCAGCCAATTACATATCGATCGTTCGATACTAAATTTTTACATATCGAATGATCGATATGCTGTCAAGTAAAAAAATGGGATCTGAATCTTTGTCATTAGAAATTTTGCATAACCCGTTTTAAGGGTGATCCCCTTATGTCCGCTGGATGGATACTTTGCTGCAAATCATATCATTTCAATACTCTCTTTTAATTTGAGGATGACCTGATCTGTCCTGAATTGAAGATCTTTCAGAAGCTCCCGGAGTTTTTTTTGATTTTTCGCTTTTCCTGCCTTACTGACCAACGTGATCTGTTCCAGCAAGAATTCTGCATCAATACTTTTTGCACCTGATTTCAGGGAATGGGCTGTCATGACGATCGTATCAAAATCTTTTTTCAGGATGGCCTTCTCTATCCTGAGCACCTCTTCCGGGAATTTTAAAATAATGGTTTTGCATATTTCATCGACGATATCCTGATTGCCGCCCATTAGTTTTAAGGCATAATCAAGGTTACAGATTGAATGGCTGATCGGTGGTGTTTCCCTTTCAGGCGGTTTTGGGTTTGAAAATTGTTCCAGGAGATCTAAAAGTTCGTCCCCTTTGATGGGTTTTGAGATATAGCCGTCCATTCCTGCAGCCATGAACCTTTCCCTGTCCCCTTTGATGGCATGGGCGGTCAGGGCGATAATGGGTATTTTTGATATGCCGGGGCGGTTATCCGCCCGGATATGGCGTGTGGCTTCGATTCCGTCCATGACTGGCATTTTGATGTCCATGAGAATAAGATCAAAATCCTGTTCCGACATCCGGTCAAGGGCTTCTTTCCCGTTGGCTGCCGTAATGACGGTGTGGCCGTATTGTTCAAGAAAGGGGACGATCAGTTTCTGGTTGACCTCAAAATCTTCTGCCAGGAGGATTTTTAAGGGAGTATAGGTTTTTTGGGGAACAGGAAAAGTGGCCAGTTGTTTTGACAATGCATCCGTTTCTTCTGAAGATGCATGTGCCAGCCGGATTTTAAAATAAAAGACACTGCCTTTCCCCTCCCGGCTTTCGACCCAGATATCGCCTTCCATCAGATGAATCAGCTGCCGGGTGATGGTCAGCCCCAGCCCTGTGCCGCCCGATTCCATGGTGCTGGACCCAGTCAACTGGGTAAAATCATTGAAAATAACCATGAGCTTGTCCCCGGGAATCCCGATGCCCGTATCCCTGATGGAGAAAAGGAGTGTGACATCGTAAGGGACCGTACTTCCATTGTTTTCATCACAGGCGTCAACATCAATGTGAATGGAACCTTGAGGCGTAAATTTAACGGCATTGCCCACCAGGTTGACCAGGATCTGGCGGAGCCGGTGGCTGTCTCCCTTCACATACCTCGGGATTGTGCCCATGGAATATGTCAGGTCAAGATTCTTTTTCTGGGCCTGGTAGGAGAACATGATCATCATTTCATTTAAAAGGCTTTCAATATCAAAGGCTTTGTTTTCTAGGACAAATTTCCCGGCTTCGATTTTTGAAAAATCAAGGATACTGTTGAGCAGGGCCAGGAGGTGATCCGATGAAATCATGACCGCATCCAGGTATTCTTTCTGGGTATCGTTCAGACCGGTTGTCAGGGCCAGCCGGGTCATACCGATGATGGCATTTAACGGGGTTCTGATTTCATGGCTCATGATGGTCAGAAATTCACTTTTGGCAAGGCTTGCATCTTCAGCCATTTTTTTTGCCTGCGTAAAGATTTTTTCAGCATGTTTCCGTTCTGAAATATCCTCAAATGAGCCCTGGATATACAGAAGATTGCCGTTTTTGTCTTTGATGCCTCTTCCGCAGATGGATACCCATACCTTGGATCCGTCTTTCCGCTTTAACCGGGTTTCAAAACCGGAAACAAAATCATTTTTCAGGATAAGATCGATAAAGATCTCCCGTTGTCCGGGTTCGACATACACCTGCCGGGACAGGTCTTTTACACTGGATAAAAAATCCATGACAGAATTATACCCCAGGAGCCTTGCCATGGACGGGTTGGCGTTGAGCACCCGGTTGTCCCTGGAAGACTGGAATATCCCCTGGACGGAATTGTTGAAAATATCCCTGTATTTTTCTTCGGATTTGATCAGTTGTTCTTCTATCTCTTTTCTTTCCCTGATTTCAAGCTGAAGCCGGCTGAGTGTCTTTTCCTGCTGAAGGCTTTTTTCCTCCAGTTCAAGGGTTCTTTCTTTTACTTTTTGCTGCAACTGATTGGAATGTTCTTTTTCTTTGATATTCAGCTTTTCCAATTCAGCAACCATGCTGTTGAAGGTCTGGGCCAGGATTCCGATTTCATCTTCGCGTTTGATCCGGATCTGCTGGGAGAGGTCTCCGTTTTTAACAGAGACGGCTGCCTTTATCAAGGTGTCCAGGGGTGAAATAAAATACCGGAAAGACAGGATGGTAAAACCGACAATGGATACCACCATAACGGCCAGGGCAAAAAAACCGAATCTGAAAATCATGGTATTGACCATGGATTTCATGGCACTCCGGGTTTCCTGGATGGATTTTAAAAGATTGGATTCAGGTACGGCAATCCCCAGCCGCCACCCGGTGGACGGCATGATATAGGAAGAAATCAGCAATTGCTGATCATTGATGATAACCCTTTTTTGCCGGGGTGCGTCGGCTGAAAGGGAATCCGTCCATAATTGCCTGACGGACGGGCTTTCAGAGTCTGTCAGCCTTAAATTGAACAAGGCGTTGTAACCCACGTCTTTTTGTTCTATTATTTTTTCAAAACCGAACAGGGCAAGGTATTCCCTTGGAAATGCAACGATTCTGCCTGTGGTGTCGACGATAAAAGAGAACATATCCTTTGTGCGCATGGGATGATCTTTTTCCGTACCGGCAAGGATTTTGTCCGTGATATTGGTCAGGGTCACATCGACTCCTGTGGCACCGATAAATTCTTTGGCCGCATTGTAAACCGGCGTCACGGCAGTAGTCATCAACCCCCTGCCTGCCGGGTCCTGATAAACTTTTGACCAGACGGTTTTTTGTTCCGGGTTGTTTTCCGGCTTGACCGCCGTATACCAGGCAGAGTCCCTTATCTCAAATGCCTCTTCGGACAGGTTCCGGATAATGGAAGGAAAATTGGGATAATACCGTGTGGTGGCTTTTTCAAAGGTAATAAAAGAGGCAACTGCTTCCGGGTTTTCCCGGATCACTGTTGTCAAGAGCGGGTCAATATGGGAAAGTGCGTTCAGATGGCTTGTAATCCCGGGATGGAGATCTTTTTCTCCCCAGTAAAGGACCATGACGGGATCTGAGGGCTGATTTGAATAAAGCCTGCTTTGAGGCGCTTTTGTCAGGATGTCGGGGGCATTGCGCGGGAAATTCCCCAGGATTTTTTCCATGTCCAGGTTGATTGATGCATGCGTTGCAAGATAGGCTGAAGAAACCGCAATCCGTTTAAAGATGTTTTCACACCGCATGGCTTTCTCATGGGTGACCTCAGATAGAAAAAAACCGGCCTGGCTCCTGATGGTGGTTTCATTTTCAATGACGGAATATTCCCCGAACCGGGTCACGATTTTCGTGGCCATATAGGTCAGAAAAATCATGGAAGCAATAAAGATAATGGAAAACAGGATAAACAGCCGGGCCCTGATGGTTATTCTTTTTTTGGGTTTCATCTGGTTTTTTCTCCCGCAGTTTACCGGACGTTTTTTTTGTGTTTTGTGAAAAGCTGGTAAATCCTTGACCTTGAGAGTCCCGACATCCTGCACAGCTCGCTGATGTTTTTAACAGGGAGGCCGGACAGGTAATCAATATATTTTGATTCCATAAGGATGTTGACATAGTCACGGAATTCTTTGTACCGTATCATGTTTTTCGAAGGGGTCTGGCTGATGTTCAGAAATACTTTGCCCTTGATGTCGTCATTGCCGGTATTGACTTTGATTTTTTTTCTCAGGATTTTAATCCTGAATTCCCTGGGTAAAAAATGAGGATAGAGCATGGGCTCTTCAAAGGCATTGGCTAATGTGATGTGGAGAAGATTGATCAATTCCCTTATATTGCCGGGCCAGTCATAGCATTCAAGCATTTCAACAAAATCATCTGAAATTCCTTTGGCATTGATGTTCATCTGCCGGCAGATATCCGGGACATAGTGGCTGATCAATCGCCTGACATCGCCTTCACGCTGCCGCAACGGAGGAAGGCCAATGTGGAACACCACCAGCCGGAAATACAGGTCTTTGCGGAAAACACCCTGATCCACGAGGGTTTTCAGATCCTTGTTGCCGGCACAAATCACCCTGAAATCACATGATATTTCATCTTTTGCACCAATGGGTCTGAATTTTTTTTCCTGGAGAACCCGCAAAAGGGATTTTTGCACCCCCGGGCTCAGATCACCCACTTCATCCAGGAACAGGATGCCCCCGTCCGCCTGTTTCACCAGGCCGGACCTGTCCTGTTCAGCACCTGTATATGTGCCTTTCCGGTGCCCGAAAAGGATGTTCCCGGCAAGGGTCTCAGGCAGGTTGGTACAGTCCACGACAACAAAGGGATTGTCCCGGCGTTTGCTGTTTGCATGGAGCACCTTGGCGATAAGTTCTTTTCCGGTGCCGGTTTCGCCTGTAATAAAGACATTGCCGTCACTTAAGGACGCCTTGGCTGTCTTTACCAATGTGTCATTCAACGCAGGACTGTTTCCGATAATGGGATGACGGTTAAAAATAAGCTGGTGTTTTTCCTTTTTTTTTTCATTCCTGAATTGGGAGATCCGCTGGATCAGCAGTTTGATTTTATGATAGGCCGGCGGTTTGACCAGATAATCCCATGCCCCGTTGTTCAGGGCGATTTCAGCACCATCAATGTCACCGTCACCGGTGATGATGACGACTTCAGGACCGGAAGGTGTTGCCTTTAACCGGTTGATCCCGGCAAGACCGTTGGAATCTGGCAGGATGACATCAAGAAAAATAATATCAAAAG
>MGTJ01000093.1:0-5187 GCA_001799395.1 Desulfobacterales bacterium RIFOXYA12_FULL_46_15
TATCGCTCCCTATGACGTGCGGGAACAGAATGTAAAGAACCGGTATCAGCCGCCCAGCATGGAACATTATCTAGGTACGGATGAATTTGGCAGAGATGTATTTTCAAGGGTGGTCATCGGTTCCAGGGTTTCATTGATGGTAGGAATGGTTTCCATAACTGCTGCCATGATATTCGGGGTGCTTCTGGGAGCTTACTCAGGTTTCAAGGGAGGCTGGATAGACCAGGTATTGACCAAGATCATAGATTCTTTGATGAGTTTTCCTTCTCTGATTCTGGGTATACTTGTCGTTTCCGCCCTGGGACCAGGGATAAGAAACGCCATCATCGCTATTGCCATCGCCTTTATTCCCCGTTTCGCCCGTGTAGCCCGGGGCCCTTCGATCGTGCTCAAGGAAAATGAGTTCATCATGGCTTCCCGCGCCTGTGGTGCGACAGATTTAAGAGTCCTTTTTCACCATATCCTGCCGAACCTGGTGGGTGAGATTGTGGTCATGGGAAGCCTCTGGGTGTCTACGGCCATTATCATTGAAGCCAGCCTGAGTTTTCTGGGTCTGGGAGTGCAGCCGCCCACCCCTTCCTGGGGAATGATGATCAAAGCCGGCGTGGATGAGATTCAAATTGCCCCCTGGCTTGCGGTCTTTCCAGGGCTTGCCGTTTCCCTGGCCGTGCTGGCTTTTAACCTGCTGGGTGACGGCCTGCGTGACCTTCTTGACCCTAAATTGCTTAAATGATTTACAGCAGCCTTAAAGGAAACCAATGGAACCGGTTTTAGAAGTTAAAAATTTAAGTGTGGATTTTCAAACCTTTGAAGGCAAGGTCCAGGCCCTGGACCAGGTCAGTTTTGATTTATATCCCGGAGAGACCCTGGGTATCGTGGGAGAATCAGGCTGCGGGAAAAGCGTGACCGCCCTTACTATCCTTCAGTTGATTGCCGCGCCTCCCGGGCGGATCACCCAGGGTGAAATTCTCCTGGAGGGTATGGATCTGCTGAAACTATCAGGGTCCAAAATGAGATCCATCCGCGGAAACCGGATATCCATGATTTTCCAGGAGCCCATGACATCTCTCAGCCCTGTTTTTACAGTTGGTGAACAGATTGCCGAGGTCTTCAGGCTGCATCAGGGGATGTCTTACAAAGAGGCAGCCTCCGGCAGTGTCGAGATGCTGGCCCGGGTAAACATTCCTGATCCTGTAAAAGCTGCCCTTTACTACCCCCACCAGATGAGCGGGGGGATGCGTCAGAGAGTTATGATTGCCATGGCACTGGCCTGTAAACCCGATATTCTCATTGCGGATGAACCCACCACCGCCCTTGACGTGACGATTCAGGCCCAGATTATAGACCGGATCAAACAGCTTCAAAATGATATGGGCATGTCGGTTATTTTTATCACCCATGATTTGGGCGTAATAGCCCACACAGCCGACCGCGTGATCGTGATGTATGTGGGCCGGATTCTGGAACAGGCTTTTGTTGAAGATTTGTTTAATACCCCTTTGCATCCCTATACCCGGGGGCTCATGGAATCCATCCCTCATGCAGGAGCAAAACGCAAAGGTAAAAAACATGACCTGAAAGAAATAAAAGGCATGGTCCCTTCGCTCCTGGATCTTCCTCAGGGTTGCAAATTTTTGGAGCGCTGCTCAAAGGCAATGGATATCTGCCGCCAAAGGGAACCTGAACTGATGCCGGTTGCGCCGGGACGTACATGCCGCTGCTGGCTGTACAAAAAGGAATAGGGATATGAATGACCCGATATTAAAAGTCGATGCCCTGGAAAAACGGTTTCCCATAAAAAAGGGAATCCTGCGCAAGACCGTAGGGTATGTACACGCCGTGGACGGCATCAGTTTTGAACTGAAACCGGGTGAAAGCCTGGGTCTGGTGGGAGAATCAGGCTGCGGCAAAAGCACGGCTGTAAAATCTCTTCTGCGTCTGATCGAACCCACAGGCGGTAATATTTTTTTTGAGGGAGAGAATGTGACCCATTCGCCCCTGAGCCGCCTGAGAAAACTGCGCCAGGATTTGCAGATCATTTTTCAAGACCCTTATTCATCCTTGAACCCCCGGCTCAAGGTCAGCCAATCCATTGGCGAACCCATGGACATTTTTAAGACTCCTGTCTCAAGACAGGCACGAAAGGATCGCATTGCCGAGCTTCTGGAGAGAGTGGGGCTGCGGCCTGAGTTTGCAGACCGGTATCCCCATGAATTCAGCGGGGGCCAGAGGCAGCGTATCTGTATTGCCAGGGCCCTGGCGCTAAATCCCAAGGTAATCATCGGGGATGAGCCTGTATCAGCCCTTGACGTTTCCATCCAGGCTCAGGTCATCAACCTGATGAAGCACCTCCAGGAAGAATTCAACCTCTCTTATTTGATTATCTCCCACGACCTGGCAGTGATCGAGCACATGTGCGACCGGATCTGCGTGATGTACCTGGGACGTTTTGTTGAGATTGCAGATGATAATGAAATGATAGACAATCCTCTGCACCCTTACACCCGGGCTTTGCTTTCGGCAGTATATGAGCCCAACCCGGGCCAAAAACAAAACCGGACACTATTGGCCGGGGATGTGCCTTCACCCATCAATCCTCCCCCGGGCTGCCATTTCCATACCCGCTGCGGCCATGTAAAAGAAATCTGCCGGCAGTTAAGCCCGCCGTTAACGGAGTCGGGTCAAGACCATTTTGTGGCCTGTCATTTATATAATTCATAAAGGGGTATAAACCCGGGAGAAGAATATGACAATCATTGCACAACATTTGAACCAGGTCAAAGCCTCTGCCATCTCATTGATTACTGAACGGGCAAACCAATTGGAGCGTGAAGGCAGAAACATTATCAGGCTTTCTGCAGGAGAGCCTGATTTCGGAACTCCGGACCATATTAAAATAGCCGGGGTAAAGGCAATCGCTGAAGGAAAAACACAATACCCTCCTGTCCAGGGAGTTTTTGAGCTCAGGGAGGCTATCTGCCGCAAGCTTAAGCGTGATAACGGCATCACTTATACCCCGGAGCGGATTATCGTCGGGTGTGGCTGTAAACAAATCCTTTTTAATGCCATGGCTGCAACCCTGAACCCGGGTGATGAGGTCTTGCTGCCCACTCCCTATTGGATCAGCTATCCCAATATGGTGGGTATCAACAGGGGGGTGCCTGTTTTTATCAACACCCTGGAGAAAAATCAGTTTAAACTGACCCCTGAAGATCTTGAAAACGCAATCACTCCCCGTACCAAATGGCTTTTTATCAACAGTCCCGGCAATCCATCGGGTGCAGTATACAGTGATGCGGAATTGAAGGCCCTGGCATGTGTGCTTAGAGAGCATCCCCATGTATGGGTTCTAAGCGATGATATTTATGAGTTCATGGTCTATGATCAGGCAAAATTCTGTACCATGGCCCAGGTGGCGCCGGATATGAAAGAAAGGATACTGGTGGTTAACGGCCTGTCAAAAGCCTATGGCATGACAGGCTGGCGTGTGGGCTACGGAGCAGGGCCCCTTGAGCTTATCAAAACCATGTTCAAGATTCAGTCTCAATCCACATCAGGCACCAGCATAATTTCCCAATGGGCAGCAATAACCGCCCTGGATGGGGACCACACATTTATAAATGCCAATAATGAGAATTTGAAACTGCGGCGGGATGTGGTCGTGTCCATGCTGAGTGATGTCGAAGGCTTATCATGCACGCCGCCTGAGGGGGCTTTTTACTGCTATGTATCCTGTAAAGGAATCATAGGAAAGAGGACTCCCAAGGGACAAATCATTGCTTCTGACCTGGACCTTTCAAATTTTCTCATGGATGAATGCGGGGTGGCGGTAGTCCATGGCGAGGCCTTTGGACTGTCCCCCTATTTCAGAATATCCTTTGCGACAAAACTGGAACTGCTCAAATCAGGCTGCCGTATGATTGCAGAGGCTTTAAGGCAGTTGAACTAAAATAAAGATTAACATCCATACCTAAGGAGATACAGGGAATGAGCGTACATATGATTGATACGATCCTGTTTGGAGATTCTGTCGGAACCCTGGAGATGCGTTCAATTTTCGATGAAAGCAATATGCTGCAAAGCTGGCTCAATGTTGAAGTCGCATTGGCCAGGGCACAGTCTGCCCTGGGAATCATTCCAGGACAGGCAGGTGAAATAATTGCAGCAAAAGCAGATATATCTCTTTTGGATATAGAGGCAGTAAAGGCTTCCGGCAAGATCAGCGGGCACAGCCTGTTAGGGCTTTTAGGCGAGTTTAGAAAAATAATCAACCATGAATATTCCCGGTATGTGCATTTTGGCGCCACAACCCAGGATATTATTGATACCGGCCTTATGCTGATGATTAAAGATGGATATGATGTGGTGCTCAGCCACCTTGGCAAATGCATGGAGGCGCTTCTGGGTATTGTTACCGAGCATGCCGATACTGTCATGGTGGGACGTACCCATGGCGGGCATGGGTTACCCATTACATTCGGTTTCAAGGCTGCTTCCTGGCTTTCCGAACTCAGCCGCCAAAGGGACCGCCTGACAGATGCCAAATCCCGTATTCTGGTGGGAAACCTGACCGGAGCTGTAGGAACCTTTGCCTCCTTTGGCAATAAAGGGCTTGAAATTCAATCCAGGGCCCTTGAATTACTGGGGCTCGGGGTCCCGGACATTGTCTGGCACAGTTCCAGGGATAGGATTGCGGAAATGATGGCCTTATGCTCCATGCTGGCAGGCACTGCCGGCCGCATCGGGCGGAATGTATATCACCTTTCCAGGACAGAAATCCGTGAACTGGAAGAGCCGTCCAAGGGGAAAATCGGCTCCAGCACCATGCCCCATAAGAAAAATCCGGTTCATAGTGAGTGGATCATGATTCTGGAACGGACCATCAGGGCCAATGCCGCCATATGCCTGGAAGTAATGGGCCAGGAAGATGAACGTGAGGCATCCCGATGGAAAAACGAATGGATTGCAGTTCCGGAAACCTTTGTCATGCTTTCAGGTATTCTGAACCATCTTACCATCATCCTTAAAGGGCTAACCGTGAAAAAGGAGCGGATGCTCGAGAACACAGGCATGCTTAAGGGCATGCTGCTTTCCGAACAGGTCATGTTCCTGCTGGAAAAGGTCTTTCCGCTTCCCGAGGCCCATGCAAAAGTATATGCAGCATCTGTGCGCGCAACAGAAAACAAC
>MGTJ01000093.1:5196-11518 GCA_001799395.1 Desulfobacterales bacterium RIFOXYA12_FULL_46_15
CTGGACGAACTGCTTTCTGACAAGGAAATAGCAGATCATTGTACCAGGGAAGAACTGGAAAAAGCGCTCGAACCTGCCGGATACCTGGGCCTGTCTTCCTTTCTGGCCCTGTCTGTAAGGGATAAGGTGCAGGCTCAAATGTGTCCCTCTTCTAAATTACAGGAGTGCTTTTAAATGCTCGTCAGCCAACACTACGGACGGTTTATCGATACTCTTTGCTGGTCTGATCTGCCCTGTGATGTACAGGAAAAAACCCTGGATCTTGTGTCAGACTGGATCGCCAATGCTGCAGCAGGGTTTGATTCAAAAATGGGAAAGGCCCTGTTGTCCTTTGTTCCTCTGCAAAAAGGAAAGGGGACGTCTTTCATACTTGGCAATCTGCAGGAAGCAGACCCCTTGTCGGCAGCCCTCATCAACGGTGCTGCCAGCCATGCCCTGGAATTTGACGATACCTATCGAAGCGGTTTATTCCATCCGGGGGCACCGGTCATTTCAGCCTCCTGGGCCGCTGTCGGGATAAAAAATCCGTCAGGCAGCCGTTTTTTAAGTTCAGTGGCAGCAGGGTATGAAATATCCATGCGTCTGGCAGATACTGTCAATCCCGTCCATAATCAAAAATGGCATACAACCGGAACGGTGGGAACATTCGGGGCGGCTGCCAGCGCCTCCATGTGCATGGGACTGAGCGCGGTTCAGGCCGCAGGCGCCCTTGGACTTGCAGGCACGCAGGCGTCAGGCCTGTGGGAGATCCTGCCGGACTTTCCAGAGGCAAAAGGTCTGCACGCCGGCAAGGCTGCCCAATCAGGGTTACTGGCAGCCCTTTTGGCAAAACAGGATGTTTTTGGACCCTCAACCATTTTTGAAGGCTCCAGGGGTTTTTTTAATGCCATGGTTTCTGAACATGTCAATATTAAAACCTGCTGTGAAGGCCTTGGAGATGAATGGCTGCTGACCCGGACAACGATTAAAGCCTACCCGGTTTGCGGTCATACCATGACCTCCATCGAAGCAGCACTTAAGCTTGCCAAAGGGCTCAATTTTGATGAAATTGAAAAAATCGAGGTCAGGGTTCATCCTGTTTCTTTAGGGATCGCCGGGAACCCTGCCCCCAAAACAGAGCTTGAAGCTAAATTTTCCATTGCCTTTTGTGTTGCTTTGGCCCTTGCCAAAAGAAAGGTAACAATGAAGGAATTTTCGGCTGAGGCCTTATCCGACCCCACCATACTGACTCTGATTTCAAAGATTGGCCTGGTTGCGGATGATTCTCTTGGCGGTACTGAAAGCCAGCGCCCTGCAAAGGTTTCTTTAAAATTCTGCAACGGCAGGGTCAGGTCTGAAACTGCAAAAATACGCAAAGGGGATCCTGAGAATCCATTGACCGGACAAGAGCAGAAAAGCAAATTTCTGATACTGGTTGATGATGTGTGGGGCCGAAAGATGGGTGAGACAGTTTTTGGCGCTGTCAGACAACTCCATCAATATGACGATTTCAACACATGGTTAAACGAGAATATATTTCCTTGGCAAAAAAAGATCCAACCTTCTGCCCGTTCAATGGGAAGAAATAATTTATGAGGTAAAAATGAAAAGACATGCTTTAGTTATAAAAGACATGGACAATGTGGCAACCGCCATACAGGATTTATCCGGCGGACAGGATGCAGTGGTAGGCATGGGTGAAAAGACAATATCCATACAATTAACACAGGCAATCGCTCTCGGGCATAAATTTGCAGTCAAAGAGATTGCAAAGGGCGGGAATGTTGTCAAATATAATTCCATCATCGGACGGGCAACCCGGGATATAAAAATCGGGGAACATGCACATGTGCACAACATGGAAAGTCTGAGGGGAAGAGGTGATTTATGAAATTTTCAGGATATCTCAGGCCGGATGGACAGGTTGGCACAAGAAATTATGTTGGTATTATTTCAACCGTGGTCTGTGCCAATGAAGTGGCAAGGGCCATTTCTGACAAGGTGAATGGCAGTGTGGCCTTTTCTCACCAGCAGGGATGCTGCCAGACGACTCCGGATTTAGACCGGGTGACCCGGATATTATCCGGTCTGGGAAGAAACCCGAACCTGGCATCTGTGCTTCTGGTGGGGTTAGGCTGCGAAGGCACTAAAATGCCTGAAGTCAGGGAAGCAGTTATTGCAAGCGGTAAAAAAGTTGAAACCCTGATGATTCAGGAAGAAGGCGGAGCTGCCAGAACAATTGCCAAAGGAGTGCTGATAGCCCAGGCAATGGCCATCGAAGCCTCATCCATGATCCCTGTTGAGTGTGGACCCGGTCATATTGTGCTTGGATTGAAATGCGGCAGTTCCGATACCACTTCGGGCCTGGCTTCCAATCCTGCGCTGGGCATGGCTGTGGAACGCTTTGTGAAAGAAGATGCTGTGGTTATCATGGGAGAGGTCACTGAAATCATTGGGGCTGAACATATTTTTGCAGCCCGGGCCAGGGACAAAGAGACGGGTAAAAAAATCCTTGATCTGGTGGAACGTATGGAAAATCGTGCTAAAACGGCCGGCGCCGATATGCGGGGAGGTCAGCCCACACCCGGGAACATTGCAGGGGGCCTTACCACCATTGAAGAAAAATCATTGGGTGCTATTGCCAAAAGCGGTAATGCTGTTGTAGAGGCCGTCTATGAATACGGGGAAAGACCATGTGTCAAGGGGCTTGTACTCATGGATTCTCCGGGCCGGGAACCTGAGCTCCTGACCGGCCTGGCAGCAGCAGGGTGCAATGTGATTGCCTTTACCACAGGCCGGGGTGCACCCCAGGGATTTCCCTTTGTACCGGTGATCAAGATCACGGGTAATGAAAAGACCTGGAACCATCTTCAGGATCATATGGATCTATCGGTTCATGAGGTCATGGATGGGGGCGAAACTCTTGGACAGGCTGGAGAGCGTATTTATGAAGCAGTAGAAAAAGTGGCCTCAGGCACCCGGACCAAGGCTGAGATTTCCGGTTATGTCCAGGCCATGGATATCTATGTTACCGGCCCGGTGATTTAAAAAAAGGATAGTCAGATATGAGCGACAACGTGATTATAAAACAAAAAAACCTGGAAGATTTCATTAAAAACCTGTTGGTCAGGCTAAATGTCCCTGAGGGCCATGGCAAAGACACGGCCGAGCGATTAGTAAAGGCCCATTTGCGCGGATTTGATACCCATGGAATACCTTGTCTTGCCGATTATGTGGAGTGCCTGGAACAGGGCAGGATCAACCCCAGGCCTGCCTTGAATATAGAAAGCACTCTTGCCTGGGCCAGCCAGGTGGATGCGGATAACGGTCTTGGCCAGGTTGCAGGCACCAAAGCTATGCAGCTCTGCCTTAAATCTGCAGATAATTTTGGAATCGGCTGTGCAGTTGTAAAACGGAGTAATCATTTCGGGGCTGCCAGTGCATATTCTCTCATGGCCCTGGAACATGACTGCATCGGAATCGTTACATCCAATGCGTCTGCGGTAACCGCACCCTTTGGAGCGGCAGAGCCGCTTTTAGGCACCAATCCGTTATCTGTTTCAATCCCTGCCGGAAAGCTGCCTCCCTTTGTCATTGACATGGCCACCAGCGAAGGGGCCAGAAAGAAAGTACGCAAGGCCCTGGATGAAGGAAGAACCATTCCCCCGGGCTGGGCCCTGGATGAGCATGGAGAGCCGACTACAGATCCCGGGGCAGCCCTGAAGGGAGTCATGGTTCCTTTTGGCGGAATGAAGGGATCAGCCATTGCAATCCTTACAGATATCCTGTCCGGAGTGTTTTCCGGCGCCGATTTCGGGGGAAGGGTACTCAGCGTCTTATCCAACCAGGAACGGGAATCAGGAAATGGTAATTTTATGCTGGCCATTAAAATAGATTCATTCATGCCGGCAAAGACCTTTAAATCCCGTATGGATGAAGAGCTGACGCGTATAATGGCATTACGGCCGGCCAGGGGGTTTGAAAAGGTGATTTATCCGGGTTATCTGGAGCATGCCACAGAGATGCATCGCATGGAACAGGGAATCCCCCTTGGCAAAGCCCTGGTTGAAAAAACACGTGAGCTTGGGAAAAGATTGCAGGTTGAATTTCTGTAACGATTGTAACGTGGCCGAAGGAAACATATTCGCTGAATCCTGTATTTTCAAAAACTTTTTTATATTTTGATTGACAAAAAGCAAGTCCCTGTCCTACTAAACTCAATATAGACAAGGGCGAAGATCAGTTGAACAGTGTCAAATGAGCAGTGTCAAATCGTGTAAAGAAGGCTCAATATATGAATATGTGGTCCATATTAGAACGTATTGCAGGAAAACGGCTTTTCATGGATTCAAAAAAAAAAGCGATCATAAGTTTTACATTTGATGATGCCCCTGTTTCATCTTTCACCATGGGTGGAAAAATCTTAGAAGATAATGGGTTTAGAGGAACATACTATATTGCGGCAGAACTGCTTGAAAGGTTAACTGAAATCGGGCAAATAGCGGGTTTAAAAACCATAACCGAATTTCGGAAAAGGGGGCATGAAATCGCAAACCATACGTATGGCCACATTAACTGTGAAAAATCAGGGCCTGTCCGTGTGATCAGAAGCATACAGGAAAACAGGAAGATGCTTGATGGAATAGTCAGCAGCAATTTTTCTTATCCGTTTGGGGCAATAGATTCGCAAGCCCGCTTCGCAACCCGCTTATGTTCAACTTCGGCACGGGGAATATCGCCTGGGATAAACCGCGGAATCATTAACCTGATGGACTTGAAAGCCGTCAGGATTTATAGCCGGTCCGGTATTGACAGATGTTTAGGCTTGGTAAGAGAATGTGCAGCGCTTGGGGGGTGGCTGATATTTTATACACATGATGTCTGTGACAGTCCCTCTGATTTCGGTTGCACTCCTGAACAGTTTAGAGAAGTTGTGGCGGCTGCATCCAATAGAAAGATATCTGTTTTAACCGTGCAAAAGGCTATGGAGATCCTTTAAGGGTCGCATGCGGATTTTACCGGTTGACTAAACCGGCACGTATGTCGTATTATATTCCATCATTTCCCATTACCTTTTACTGCAATGATGTAAAAATTTTTGACAATACCGTTTAGAAAGGGAGGTAAATTTATGAAAAAGAGTATAGTTCTGATGTTTCTTCTAATAACGATAATGTCTGCCCACGCTGGTGAGAAAATTGTCCTTACCACCTTGGATTGGGAACCTTATATCGGAAGTTCCCTGAAAGACAACGGCTATGTCGCAATCGTTGTGAGAGAAGCTTTTAAACGAAGCGGTGTTGAAACCGAATTCCAGTTTAATCAATGGAGCCGGTCGGTTGGTCTGGCGAAATCCGGAAAGGTGGACGGATATTTCCCTGAATATTATTCAGAAGAAGTCAAATCCTATGCAATGTTTTCCGAGCCTTTCCCAGGCGGTCCGTTAGGATTTTTCAAACTCAAGAAAAATAATATTTCTTATCAGCGTCTTGAAGACCTGAAAGGATATAAGATCGGGACGGTAATCGGGTATGTGAACACGAAAGAATTCGATGATGCCGGCTTTTTGGTCAAGGATCCTTCCAAAGATGATTTGACCAATTTCAAAAAATTGGCGGCAGGACGAATTGATTTGGTCGTTGCAGATAAATTTGTCGGGATGGAACTGATTAAAACCCAAATGCCGGATGAAATCAATAATATTGAATTTATGTCAAAACCGCTTGAAGAAAAGGACCTGTATGTGTGTATCTCAAATCAAAGCAAAAATGCTGCCGGTTATCTGAAAGCGTTTAATGACGGGTTGAAAATGATGAAGGCAGACGGCACAATTGATAAAATTTTAAAAGACCAGGGGTTCTAAAATCAGGGCTGCAGTTTAAGGATGAACAGGCAGCTATGAGCTTCAACCGAGTCTGATAATTCCAATCTGAACGGCTTTTACAATAGCCTCCGACCTGGTGGAGACCGAAAGTTTTTTAAAAATGTTTTTAAGATGGCTTTTTACCGTATTCTCTGACAGGAACAGTTTTTCAGCGATTTCCTGGTTTGAAGACCCTTTTGTCAAAGCTAAAAGTATTTCCAGCTCCCGGCCTGAAATGAGATCTGCCTTAGAATCTTTTTCCTGTTGTTTTGGCCGGCGGATCATTTCCAGAACCGGTCCGGTAACATTCGGATCGAGAAAGGATCTGCCTTCGAAAACCTTTTTGATAATTCTTAACAGATCCTCCTTACGGATGTTCTTTATCACATAACCGCTTGCACCGGCTTCTATCGCTTTCAGAACATGATGGTCATCATCATATATGGTCAGCATGATGATCTTGATGCCTGGTATTTTTTC
>MGTJ01000094.1 GCA_001799395.1 Desulfobacterales bacterium RIFOXYA12_FULL_46_15
AATAAATAAATTGTTATAATATTTTAAAATTTAATCTTACGTCAATACCTTCTTCATGGAAAATGTCAAGCTGCCTTTCGGGCCCCCATTATAATCCCAATAGCTATGAATGAAATGATTACCATAGCATGACAACGGATAAAGGCAAACTGCAAGAATCAAATGAGATACAAATCACAGATTTTGGCATCATACTTTTTAATTGACATAATTATAATTTATACCTATAAATTTATTATTGTTATAATAAAGCTTATGATGAAAAATTTTAACAAACAAATCAAAATGTTTGGGGGATAGATCATGAAATTAATCAAAAATACAATTATTGCTCTTATCATGGTTACATGTATAGCTCTTGCCGGATTTATGGTATTCATGCGGACATATGACCCTATACCGGAAATTGATACAACTCCCTACCCTTTTCATACCGGCTGGGATACCGGTCAGGTGGAACATATTCTTCCGGCCGTGAATCACAATCGCTTTTTAATAAAAATTTCCGTTAAACATCCTATGAAACTCCCTCCTTATATAATAGTTGACGATAACCGCCGGGTCACAGGTTATAAGACCGATTCAAAAGGCTATTTCTGGCGGTTTGATATTACTGAGTTATCCTCTGATACATCCTATTTCCTGAGTCTTCATGATTATGAAGGGATAAGGCTTTGTGATCCCTGGCCACTTAAAACATTTCCGGATGCCCAAAGCCAGGTTGAAAAGGTAAGGCTTCTTATATATACATGTTTCGGCGGGCATGATGCCCATATCAAATGGTATGGGGCAGGACCAGTGCCTCTGCAGATCCGTCACCGGCTTCTTAAACGAGCTTTATCCTTTAAACCGGATGCAGTTATCTCGACTGGAGATCAGATCTATTATGACCTTAGGGAAGGCCGTACCCCAAAGTATATGGGGCGTGCTCCGCAATCGATAAAATACTGCGGAACTTTTGACCGGACGCTTCCGGTATTGGGGACACAAAATGAAGAAGTTTTTAAAAAAGCTGTCAGCCCCCAGATTTCGTCACTCTATGGAACCGCATTAAGATCTGTCCCAACGTTTTTCCTGCTTGATGATCATGATTATTTTGAAAATGATGAAGCCAATCAGAAAGATTCATTTGAAATATTAGACTTTATTATAGGACGTCCTGCTGTTACTAAAGCCGGGATGTCCTTTCCCATGGATGATTTTATGCTGGACCTGGGGCGTACCGGACAGAAGCTCTATCTGCCGGAATTCCTTCCTGCGCCGGGTCTGCCAGTGGATCTTCCGGGTATAGGAGAAAAAGACAGGGCACAAGGCGTTTCGGAATGTTATGGTATGCTGCGTTACGGGAATTTGCTGGAAGCATTGTTATGGGAAAACCGTCGTTATATGACCACGGATGGAAAAAATGCCGTACTGGTTCATCCAAAAGCCGAAGACTGGCTTAAAAATAGAATGAAGACTGAAGATACAACATATGTTATCAATGTAGCCACATCTTATTTTGGCTGGTGTGCGGGAAAATGGCTGGATTGGTATCCGGATGTCCGTAAGGATAAAGGAGCGCTGACCACGGATGTATCCAAATATGAATGGCAGCAGGGCTGGTTTAACCAACACAATCGTATAATGGAGGCAGCTTCCGGGATGAAGAGAAATACCCCCATATTTGTAGGTGGTGATCTTCACAGTCAATGTTACGGATGGATAGACAGGAGTGGTGAACTCGATTTAAGGAAGAATCCGGTTCTCAGTATTTGTTCCGGTTCGCTGGGTACCGGCTCAGGTGGATTCCCTTCAAGTTTTATCCGGAAAATGGTTGCCCAGCCTTCAACACTGTTGGAATTCAGGGAGGTACTGCCTCCGGTTGAAAAAGACGCTTTTATCCTGATGGATTTCACTCCTGAAAAAATCGTAGTTCAGTTTTTTGCCTGGCGCCAGCCTGAACCCGTTGATGCTATTGATACCCTGCAACCCTATAATATACTGGAAATAAAGCGAAGGGATTTTTAAATTCTTGCAGGGTTTTTACAGGTAATGCATGAAAAAAACGAAAAGGCAAAGACATGGAAACAATTAAAAATCCTAAATATAAGATTTTGGAAGACAATCTAAGAAAAAACATCATTTCAGGGAAATGGGAGATTGGCTCACGTATTCCTACAGAAACTGAACTCTGCAAAGATACCGGTACAAGCCGTGCTACTGTTAGAAGGGCACTTGCAAATATAGAAACAGAAGGATTGATTACAAGGAGCCCGGGAAGAGGAACCATTGTTACAGATTTTAAAAAATCACGGGAAGTATGGTCACTGAAAGAGGTCATCAGTCACTATGTCTATACGGAAGATTTCAATACCGAACTCCTGGGGGTGGAACGATTTATACCATCATCCACTGATTATCTTTTCAAAGACGATAAGGATATGAAAAATATCTCGAGGGTAAAGCTTCTTCGAAAGGTTAAAGACACTCCTTTTTCCCTGGTTAACACCTATATCCCGACAGAATTGGTGGAAGAAGTGCTGGAACGTTTTAATAATGAAAAAAATTTCTTTATATATGAAATCATTGAGCAGATTACTGGAAAGAGTGTGTATCGTATAGAAGATATAATTGATACTCGCCTCGCCGTTGGAGAAATTGCCAGAAGGCTCGATGTTATTGAAGGAACACCGCTGTTTCAAATGAACAGGATACTGACAGATAAAAATGATAAATTTTTACAGTTTACAGAACTTTATTTCCGTCCTGATATTCAAAAAATTTCAATTGTGCTTGAGAAAAAAGCGCATAAACCGGTTTGCGATAACCCGGTAAGAGAAATGGGTTAGAAAATATGATTCTTATGGCAAATATCCAGTTCTGGATATTTTTTGTTGACAATAATCGGGTTTCTACCCTATCATGATATTTAAAAAATAGTTAAAAAATAGTTAAAAAAATCGTAATCCATAAGATTTCGCAGTCAGAATTTTTCACAGTTTAAAAAAACGTTTACAGGGTTGGTTGAATGGGGAAAAGACAGCAACAGGATGTTTTTTTCGAAATATTAAAAAAAACCATTCTGATCTTTATCCGGGCGTTTTTTATGCTCCACCTTTTCCTCATACATGGGGATGCCTTTGCCGGTCCGGCCGGGTCGATTTCCACCTCAAAAACCATATCTTCGTCAAGGCTGAAAGATGTCACAACCCAGTATGAAGCCGTGAAACCGGATTTGAGCCAATATTCCTTTGAATCCGATATTGCCGCCCATGAACGCAAGCCCATTCCTGCAAATATTAAAAAAGCCGTTGCCCTGATCTACCAGGCCGGTGGTGCGGATTCTCCCTCTATCTTAAAATACCTGCTCAAAACCAAGGGCGGTCTGGATGCATTTCACGGCAAACTGATGTGGGAAGTCAGAAATGGTTGGTTGACCGCTGCAATAAAGGAGATCTCAAGGGAGCAGAAGATTTCCCTCGGACTCCTGGATTCCGGGACTGAAGGCAGCGTAGCCAATGATACGGATAAAACACTTAGAATATTAAAACAGATGGGCAAGCTTTCCGAAGATGATATCATCCGCATGATTGAAAAAAAATTACCCAGGATCATCGAAAAGGAGACCGGCATCAAGGGAATTGATTTAAAAGCCCTGGATATTGAATTGTTCAGCGGAAAAAATCTTTACTCCTCTGCATTTACAGCCAAAGCACCGGCAATTTATAAAAGGGAAATCAGCCAGGTTCTGTCTGAGCTGTCAAAAAACAAATATGCCTATTTGACAGACGGAGCCATCAAATCCCAGGTAATTCTCAGGGCTGCCGAAAAGGAGGTCCAGTTGAAAAAGGGGATGATGGCCGTTGGGTCAGCCTTTGACCATTTTGAATATGACCCGGAAACCGGCCAGGTCATTCATAGCCAACCCGATGACTGGATTGAAATTTTAAGGTTGACCAAGGATTTTTCCCCCCAGGATGCCTGGGGTGCGGCCATCGGTAACCACCTTATGCTGCTGGACAAATTGCACAAGATTCAGCCGGACGATTCCAAACCCCTTTCGGATGCGGAACGGATCAAATTGTTTGACGGCATCCAGGACGATATTGCAAAATACCTGATGCGGGGGGTTATGGACACCCAGTCCATAAAGGAGTCTCTTGCCGGAAAGGAATTCAGGCGTTTTGATATCGGTTTTTTCGACACCCCGGAAAAGAGGCAGACCCTGATTTCGGAACTGACCGGTCTTGCCCAGGACCACAAAGCTGCCACAGAATACCGGCTGATCCTGGCCGCTGCCGATGATATCCTTAAAAATAAAATCAACCGGGCTTCAGGCCGGCCGGTCAAACCGGACAGCGAGGTATATGGCCCCATTGTCCGGTATCTGAAGTCAAGAGAGACAGGTTCCCAAATCAGCGATGACCAGTGGCTGTCACAGGCAAAGCTCGCCTTTGCAGCCAAGTCTGAAGAAATGTCCATGAAAATCATGGCCAAACAGTTTCCGGATGCCGTCACTGCCTGGCTTGACCCGCCAAAGGAACTCATTGCACGGGGTGAAAAACGCAGCAGCCGGTTCAATAACGAGAATATCCGGATTCTGGCCATGGTCCAGATGGCCGGGGCCTGGCAGCAACTGCACAAAAAAAGTCCGGGGGATGGGCCTAGCCAATGGGAAACCCTGGTTCGTTCCTGCCCGGATAAATTCCGTGTGGATCTTGAAAACCTTTCCCGGATGATGGAATGGAAGGTTCAAAAAGACATCCGGGAGATCGGATTCAAGGAAAAAATGCTGAACGGCCCCTGGCAGAAAACCGGTCACCAGACCTTGAAAGAACGTCTGAAGATGAAAGCTGATGATATGTGGCAGCATGCCGTTAGAAAGGCGGAACAGGCTGAAATAGGGTTCCAGGGAATTTTCAACGGCTTTGATCTGAAGGCTATCGGAAAGCAGATGAAAGAACAGGCCGGACGGGTGGCCTTTGACCAGATGACAGACATTCTGGGGAAAGCAGACAGCGTTATGACGGTCCTCGCAAGCTATCAGCAGACCGAGGGCATGCCGCCCGAAGAAAGAAAACGGATGGTCCTGGAAACTATTATGAATGAAATCATCGGGCAAATTCCCGTGGCCGGGGAAATTCACGGCTTGTACCAGACATCACAATCCGGGGACAGAAAGCAGCAGATTGAGCTGGCCACCATCCTGTGGGAACGTATTGCCACCAATACTTTCAACTATGGGGCGGTCGCAGCCCCCATTGTCTTTTACATCAATTTTTCCACCCAGTTTGTTAAAATCGTCGGTCATGAAATTTTCCACCCTTTGCGCAAGGATTATGCGGACATTATTTTCAAGGGTTTTCTGGAACCGTCCGAAGCCGGTCTTCTCAGGGCGGGCCGTAACATTCCGGAAGGATTCTCGCCCACGGCTTACCCGTCCATTGTATCACGGATTCCGGCTCCCTTTGCCATATTGACCGGAGAGGTGCTGCAACAGATGATGGATGACGATAAAATCCCGGCCAATGTGCTGATTGCCCTGGGAAAAGAAGCCCAGGAGTCTGGGGACAATTTTCTGGTGATTGCCGATTTGTCCACGGATTATGAAAAAAAGCTGGCTGATATCAAGCAGACTTTGCATTATATGAAACCTCAGATTGCCGGTGCGGCCGGGCAGAAATTCCAGGAAGAACTGGTTTCAGGTTATGGGAAAGTTATGGAAAAGTGGGAACGCCAGCTTTTGATTTCAAATTATGTCAAATCCGCAATTAAAACCGATCCCCGGTTGTTTTTCGAAGTTCACCGCCAAAACACCTACCGGTATTTTAAAAAACAGATTCAGGATCAGTTCGGGGTTCTGACCGGCTATCTGACCGATATTGAAACCCTTTACCGGGAATATGGCGATGAACTGGCCCGGATCCGGCAGAATCTGTGGTCGGTCAGGGGAACATCCCTGGAAGAAGTCGGCCGTATCCGCAGGGAACTGGAAGACCGGCAAAAAGGATTCGAATCGGAACAGAAAAACATTATTCAACAGGAACGTAATGCAGCAGAAAAGGTATTCCGCCATTACGTGGAGGACTGGCTCTCGGCAAAAGGGGATTTCAGCGATGCAGATGAAAACCTGGCCCTGAAATTTGTCTGGCATGATGAGGAAACTAAAAAGGCTGTTGCAAGCCGGCTGGCCGATGCCTATATCGGTTCAAGAAATCCGGGTCTCGCTGCTGAAGCTTCACTGGGCCTGGTCCGCCAAATGGACCGTCTGGTGGAGGAAAAAGCGAGGGAGAATTTAAGCATGGACCTTTCAATCCTGTTTGAAAAATCATTACCCGGCCTGCCGGAAATAATGCCCTTTATTGATGCCCTGGCACCTGAAGTGGATCAGAAACCGGAGATATCTTTTCGTACGGTGACCATTGAGGATGGAAAAGACAGGGTGCTTCAGATTGAAGTATCCGTATCTGCAGTCCGGGAGAACCCTGGGGATGAGTGGGTGATCAAGGGTGTGCCGGGCCTGAAGAAAGTCCCGGTGTCCGCTGTTCCCCGGGAAGACCGGGAAACTTTGGGGATAAAGGATGGCGACGAATCTGCCTATGAGATTTCCATTGAGGTGGAGAATACCCGTGATCAATCCCTGGTTGCCGGGGGCCGTATGTTTTTAAAAGCCGAACCCCCGGAAAAGACGGAACCGGAACCTTCTCCGAAGCCGGCAGCCGAAAGCGGGGAAAAAGACCAATACTGGAATCTGAAAAAAATCATCCTGGTCCATAAGCCGGACGGGTTCCCGAATATGAATGACCAATATGCCTATGTCAAAACCCAACGCCGGCTTCTGGTCACGGCCGATTCGAACGGGGTTCACATCAAGGGTCTCATTGACGGCAAATACAGCGTTAAAGACTGTCCGGATCACTCAGACCGCAATATCTGGGTCCCGGTCTATGTTCACCGGGACATTCATATCGGATTGTTCCCGCCCAGTATTAAGGATGACCGGACCTTTGAATATTACAATCCCTTCTGGACCGTTCCGGGGGCAAAGCCCATTGTCTGGGTTTATGAAACCTATGACTCAAAAAGCGCTCCTGATTACAATAACCGGTGCGAGAAAAAAACTGAAGGAAGCAGTGCCGGTTCGATCATTTACAATGTGGTCCAAAAATTGCCTGTTGTGGTCACCCCAGGAGTCCTGATTCCGGTCAAACTGCCGCCGGGGTATCTTCAGGAAACAGCTTCCACCAATGTGAGGGCCCATGATGAAGTCCATCTGCCGTACTCCCGGGACAAGGCGGATGAAAGCTCTATCCCGGGCCGTTTCGGTGTATCCGGCGCCAAGGTTGAATATAGCAGTATTCTGAGTTTTGATTTTGGTCCCCTCCTGGTCGAAGCCTATGAAAAATCAAAATATTTCAACAAAAAGAACCCTGCAAAGATAACGGCCAGATTTATTGTAACCGCCGATCTTGCCTATGAGATCAAGGACAAGGAGATCATTTTTGATGTGGTCTACGAACTCGGGGGCACTCAAAATGAGAGTTCCGGTCCCTTGCTCGACGGGTTTGATAAAGGTTCCGGACCTTTGGAACCGGTTGTTCAGACTTGGGGCGATGCCCAGGAGCAGTCACAATCCGGCGGTCAATCCAACAGTCAATCCGGCACAGGCGGAGCCAAGCCCCAGACCTGGCAGGACCTTCAGCCGGGAACCGGTTCAGGGACAGACTCCGGCCAGCCTTCGACCTGGCAGGAATCCCAGGCCCAGACCGGAGGTGCCGTGAAACCGGTGAGCCCGGATGCTCTGCCGGCCCCATGGGATGATACACGGATCCGGCAGTATATTGATGACTGGATGCAGCAGGCCATCCCTCTCATTGCAGTCGAGCGGGAAGGAAACTGGGGGTATTCACCCTGGGGTCAGGTGACCGGTCCGGGCATTACTATTGTCGGTCCTCCGGATCACCCCCAGGGCTGGTCAAGATACAGGTCGCTGTGGGCGGTGAAAGAAAAATATGATTCCATCAACCTGTGCCGTCTGGATGAATATATCAGCCGCCGGCTTAACGGTCAGGGGCTGGATAACTGTAAAGGCCGATATCCTGCCGCGGCCCGGGTAAAACCCGGGGAAAAGCCTTTTAACCCTGAGATACTTCAGTTTATAACCGAGATTCCAAAAGATGAGTGGATTCATCAGGTCCCGGAGTTGATTCATAAACCTTTGTTTATCTATTTTTCAAACGATGTGATGCAGATCATGCGATGCGGCCGGCAGGCAAACATAAAGCACATCAGTTTCATCGGCATGACCCAGATCTCACGAACAGCAGTACTTAAAAATTTTAACCTCCCTGACCCGGATATTCCAGTTGCGGCAGGCCCCAAGGCATACTTGAGCGCCTGCCGCCTGGCAGAATATATTTCAAAAAAATATCAAAAGGATATAAGGTTCCTGTCCGGGATACTTTTGGATGAAGACGGGGGCCTGGTGAAGACCGGGTCATGCGAAGCCCTATTGGGGCTTGAACCGGAACAAAAAAGGAAAAAAAGATGAAACCCTGTACGATTGTATTGATCATCTGTCTGTGGCTGATCCCTTTTCCTATCCATCCGGAGCCAAGGGAGTCCGGAATTGACAAGGAAGCTGGCCAAAAATACTATAAAGAGGGAAATACCCTGTACGATGCAAAGGAGTATGAAAAGGCTATGGATGAATACTCCTGGGCTATTCATAATAACCCGGACGAACCTGCATATTACAATGCCAAGGGTCTGGCGCTTTATCAACTCAAGCGGTACGAAGAAGCCATGATCTGGTTTGAAAAAGCCAATTCGTACAAAACATCGGCCGTATACCTGATGAACATCGGCAATTGTTATTATATGCTTCAAAAAAACAAGGAAGCAGTTGAGTATTATAACAAGGCACTTGGCATCAACCCCGGATACACGGATGTTTACCACTCCAGGGGGTTGGCTTATTATTTTCTTGAACAGTACCAGCAATCCATTTTTGATTTCAACCAGGTGATCACAAAGAAACCCAAAGATGCCGTTCTTTATTATTATCGGGCCCGGAACTGGAATAAACTGGGAGAGACTGACCTTGCCCTAAGGGATTATTCAACAGCCATTGAAATGGAACCCTCCAACCCGGTTTACTATGACTATCGCAGTGTTTTTTATTACTGGCAGAAAAAACATGATCTGTCCCTCCAGGATAACGACGCCTACCTGAAATTGAAAAAGGACAATAAATATGTTTACCGCCTCAGGGGGATCAATTATTTTCTTCTGGGAGACCCTGAAAAAGCCAGAAACGATTTCCTGTCCGCCATCAGTTTGGACCCATTGGATGACTATGCCCGGTTCTTGATCGTAAGCTCATATCTTGCCCAGGATAAATTTGATGAAGCCGTTGATGTTTCGCAACGATATCTGAAACTCATCAAAACAGACAGCAGGCCAGCACTTGAATATTATAATATGACAGTGGTGCTGGAATATCTTGCCCTGTCGGCCAAAGGCCTGCACAAGGATGCTGGTGCGGCCCTGGACCGGATGGTGACCCAGGGCGCGGATGCCTATGTCCTGACCGTTAAAGATTATTTGGCCGGAAAAATACCGGAGACCGAGTTCATAGACCGGATCGCCTTAAAAAACAAGACCCTGCCCAATGCACTGGCCGGACTGTTGTATCATTATACCCGAAACGGCTCAAAAGCACAGCCTTACCTGGCCTGGGTCAATGAACACGGGAGACCTTCCGTTTTCCTGTATGAACCGGCTATGCATGTTTTCCGGCAGGTTTCGGCACTGCCTGCACCCCAGGCGCTTATCCGTTCCGTGGGAATGGACCCGAACCCGGTGAAACCAGGTACACCGGCTAATCTGAAAGCACAATTTAACAGAGCCTCCGGGAAAAACCCGCTTTCCCTGGCCTGGTACATTTACCAGGGTACGGAACTCCTGGTCGGCCCCATCGGGCTTGAAATAAAAACAGATACTGAAGAACAGTTAATCCAAACCCCGTTTACCATCCCCACAATGGCTGAGCCAGGGGAGTACCGGCTGGTCCTGAGGATAAAATCTCAAGATATCGATGAAGAATCCGGGGCAGTTTTCAGGATCGAATAAAATCCTTTCAGAGATTCAACCGACTCGGCTCCTTTGTGATTTTTTCGTTCCATTGAATCCATGGGTATCAAAAAAAAGGATTTACAACCGCTGGATCAGGTAAACAAATACCGGCAGGCGGCTTTCCTCCTTTATGGTATAGAACCGCGGCAAGAGTTCCCTTTTCTTGGGGCTGTCCTTGAGAGGTGACAAATATATAGCACCTTTTGATTTTCTTTTTGCACCGGCATGTTTTAAAAGAAGGGCCAGGGAATTGTCATGGCCGGGTGATAAATTGTCTCCTGCAATGAAATTGCCGGTAATTTCCATCCGGTCGAATGTTGCATTGATTTCCATCATTTTTTCAAACGCTTCTTTTACCTGTCCGGATGTCACCGGTTTGCCGATCAGGGAGAGGGTATCCGGGTCCATGGATTCAAACCCGATATTAATATAGGTATAAAAGGGTAATCGGTTCAATTTTTCAAACAAGGCCGGTTCCGATCTTAAGAATGATCCCACGCTCCCGAAGAGGTATAAAAAAGGGCGTTGATCCATGCGCTGCCTGAATCCAAATGCGTTATACGCCTCTTCAGCGGCAAAACAGATGAAATCCTCACCAGCGGCAAGAGCATCATGGTTTCCAAGGAAAAGGGCATGATAATTGACCAGATCCGCACCAAAATAATGCTTCAAAGCCGTGATCTGTTCCTGGATATTCTCTTTTGATCTTTTTTGAAATTTTTGATCTGATTTAACACAGCAGAATTTACAATGATAAAGACATCCATCGCTGATGATAAGGGGAATGACATCATAATCCGCATGCCGCGTATCCGGAGGAAGGACTGAAACCCTGGCACCGATGATCCTGTTCAGCTCTTGGGAGCGTTCATAAAGGACCCGGTCGTCATTGGCCAGTATCCGTTCAATAAGGCCTCTCGCATGGGGGTACATCCCTTGTGAATTTGCCATATACAGGTTGGCAAACAATTGGGACCATTCTGCAAAGGCGTTCATGATCACTGGGTTGGAAAAATATCTGATTTCCCATACCGGGTTGCTGGGATAAGGCAGACAGGGCAGATAATACTCCCCCATCCAGGAAACAACCCCCTCATGGCCGCTTTTATCCCCCACTGTATAATAAACCCAATCGTTTCCCATGGTCCGTTTAAACTGCTCTGCCGGATGGGGCCAGTCTGGTTTGAGCCCCCGGATGGATTTGATTTCACCGTTCAGGTTAAAGCAGAACTCAAAATCCTTTGTCCTGATTTCCGAATATCTGCCAAACCGCAAAGGGAAACTTTGTTTGACCCGTTTTTCAGGCCCCTCTTTTTCAATGCTGATCATCAAATGCTGTGGTTGTAAAAAATCCATTGCTTTCATTTTTATCGATTATCCATTATTTATCCGGATCAGAAGTGTCGTATCAATATTTCCCCTGTCTGTAAATGCATTTTAACAGGCTCATATTGACAGGATTTTGTTTGATGGAAGTCAGCTTTCACTCAGAAATCCTATTATTTCCCTGAGGATGAATTCTGGCTGCTCTTCCTGCAAGAAATGCCCGGCCTTGTCAACGGCAACAAGGCTGGATGTTTTAATGTCTTCATGCAGCATTTTTGCAATTTTAAAGGGAAAGAACACATCTTTTTTGCCCCAGAGAATCAGGGTGGAAAGATTGATTTTTTTTAAGGCGTCCCTGTCCTCGACCATGAGTTCGGGCGGGACGGCAAGGGTTCTTGAAAAGGCATTCCAGCCCTGTTTTGACCCTGTCCAGGGAGATCTGAAAATATCAACAATATCCGGCGTGACCAATTTTTTGTTATGGAATCCGTTTTTAAGGACTTCCCTGAATATAAACCGGTTGAGGAAAAGCCGGGTCGCAAGTTTTTGTTTTAACATGAAAATGGAAGCCCGGAGGGCAAGGGACC
>MGTJ01000095.1 GCA_001799395.1 Desulfobacterales bacterium RIFOXYA12_FULL_46_15
AGGCCGGGGTGAAAATCTATTATATCTTTACCCCATGCAGCCCCATCCACGGGACAAAAGAATACTGGACCCCCATTTCAAAGGCTCTTGAAGCCCAGGCCTATCTGAGGGATCATGTTTCCGACCGAAGCATTCCAAAGCTGTGTACGGCAACCTCCCTGGGAAAGATTGAATGGCATACCAGCGGGTTTGCCGTTGAAAAAGATAAGGATGATGAAACCTTTACCTGGATCAGGACGCCTTATACCCTCTCCTATTTTAAAGGCTTTATCCCGGACATGAGCCAGATGCCGGATATGAGGGTCAATACGGAAGGAACCCTTGATGCAAGGTTCCAGGTGGTCATGGGGGATGATGCCCTGATTCTTGGAAACCAGCCTCAAAAAACCGGAACCACTGACTCCCCTGAGTCTGGCTTTTCATCAGGAAAAATAGAAAGCATCAGAGCCTTTTTTGTCTCCGGATCCGGTCTCACTCCTTCTCTTTGCCGAACCCCCTCCAAAGCCGTTTCCCGTGTTCACAAAACCCGTATTGAAATGAGTTTGCAGGCTGACACCAAAGCCTTTGATTATGTGGAGCAGAACCCGGACATTACGGATGTGGTGCTTCACTGGCAGTCAAGCGACGACCCCGGCATGGAAAGGACCGGGCATATCGTGAAGCAGATGAAAGCCTTTTCCCATATATCAAGCGTCCGGATCTGCTGTAGGGAATTCTGTGCCCGGCCGGAACTGATAACAGGGGATCTTGCTGAAAAGATATCCCAATGGTGTGATTTTTCCATTGGCAATCCTTTCCGGGTGGAGATTGAAACCTGGTTTCTCCTGCCGGAAGACATCCTGGAGCAGCATGGCGAAATTGCAAAAAAACTGATCCGAAAAGGAGTGAATATCTATGCCGATGTCCCCCTTGTCAGGAGAGTCAATGACCGGCCCGGAATAATTGTGGAACTTGCCGGCAAACTCAGGCATGCCGCCATAGAATTTCATCATCTCTATGTATCGGGTCTGGATATTCAGGAAAAATTCAATGGGCATCCCATTGATTCCCGGAGAATTATTGACATTGCTTCCGAGGTCCGAAAAGCGTGTTCCGGACGACAGATCCCTCTGTATATCCGATGGACGCCTGAAGGGGAAAAGGATTTCGGGCTTAGAGATCTTTCGGGATCTTAAAAAAGGGTCATCGGTAATCCTTATAGCTGATTCCATATCGTTCAGCCTTATAGGAAAATTTTCGTACCGTTATCCCGATGAGTTTGGCAGCCTTGTTGATGTTTCCTTTGGAATTCTTCAGGCTATCCATCAGGATTTCCTTTTCAAGCCGGGCCACCGCGTCTTCAAGGGATTGGGGAAGTGTCTTGGTCTTGGTGCCGGTCTGAAGGGTTGCCGGAAGGTGATAGCTGTGGATGGCGCCTTCATTGCAGAGGATGACGGCTCTTTCCATGCAGTTTTCAAGTTCCCTGACATTGCCGGGCCAGTGGTATTCCATCATCATATCAATGGCAGGTGTGGTGATCCGCTTAATATCTTTCTTGTGAAGCCGGCTGTATTTTTCAAGAAAATGGTCAGCCAGAAGGATAATATCGGTTTTACGCATGCGCAGGCTCGGAAGATAGATGGGAAATACATTGAGCCTGAAATACAGGTCATCCCTGAACCTGCCTTGCTGAACCATCTCCTCAAGGTTGGAATTGGTGGCGGCAACGATTCTCACATCGGTTTTGATGGGTTTATATCCTCCGACCCGTTCAAATTCTTTTTCCTGGAGTACCCGTAACAGTTTAACCTGGGCCGAAAGGGACATATTGCCGATTTCATCCAGGAAGATCGTTCCCTGGTCGGCCAATTCGAATCTCCCTTTTTTCAGGTTTGAAGCTCCGGTAAATGATCCTTTTTCATGGCCGAACAATTCACTTTCGATGAGATTTTCAGGGATGGCGGCACAATTGATTTTAATAAAGGGTTTTTTATTCCGGTCGCTGTTATAGTGGATGGAATTGGCCACCAGTTCTTTTCCGGTACCGCTTTCCCCCCGGATTAAAACCGTGGCTGAAGAGCACGACACCTGGGAGATCATCTGGAGAACCTCCCTCATCTTGTTGGAATTTCCGATGAAATTGGTAAAGCTGTAGCGGTTTTCAAGCTCTGATTTCAGCCGGATATTTTCCGTTTTCAGTTGTTCTTTTTCAAGTCTGATGGTTTCGATATTGATGACATGATGGGCCACCATGGCAGCCACAACCGACAAAAGCTTCTCGCCCTTTTCAAGTGAGGCTTTGCCTTCAAAGGGTCTGTCCGCACTGATGGCACCGACAACGCGGTTTTCTTTTTTTATGGGAACGCAGATAAAAGAATAATCAAGGCCGTCGGAAACCCGTCTTGAATGGGTTTTATCCAGAAACAGGGGTTCTTCGCTGATTCTGGGCACAACAGCAGGCTCTCCGCTTTGAATCACCCTTCCCACAATGCCTTCACCCGGAATATACCGGATCAGGCGGGTGGTTTCTTCGGAAATGCCGTGGGCCATTTCAATTCTGATGTCCCCGGCCTCTGAATTGATCAGAAAAATAATACCCCGGACAAGATTAAGGGAATCTGACAAAACAGTCAGAACTTTTAACAGGGATTTTTTCATATCCATGTGTTGATTCAATGCTTCGCTGATTTCATACAGCAGGGATATTTCTTCAAGCGATTTCATTTGTTTATAATCTTGTTTTCAGCCTTTCAATGTTTTTGTCTTTGACTTCAGGCGCATTATTGCATAAAACCTTAATCCATAACAAGCTATAATCCTTGGCTTAAGGTGAAAAATGAAAGACATAAAAAAGCCTCAAAAGAGCAAAAAAGAAAGGGATGATGCAAGGACCCTGGAGGTTTTGTTTGAAATTTCCGAAGCAGTCTCCATTACCCGGAACCCTGATGAATTATACAGGGTCATACACAAATCCCTTGGCCGGATATTGAATGTTGAAAATTTTCATATTGCCCTTCACCATGAGGACAAGGATTCCATTACCTTTCCCTATTATGTAAGCGAAAAAAAAGAAAAGCCTGAAGAAATTTTTAATTTCAGCCGGACAGACTCTTTAACCGGCAAAGTCATCCAGGCAAAGCGGCCCTTGATTTTTTTTGCCGAGGATATCATTGAATTTGCAAAAGCCCGGGGGCAAAAGATAACCGGAACCGTTAGCAAGATCTGGCTGGGTGCTCCGCTGATCATCAGCAACAGGATCATAGGAGTGATTGCCATGCAAAGCTTTAATTCTCCGAAAGATTATAAGAAAAAAGACCTTGATCTGTTAAATGCCGTTTCCCGCCACATTGCCCTTGCCATTGAAAGAAAGGATTCGGATGAAAAATTTTCAGAACAACGGCAGGTTCTGGAAAAAATCCTTGAATCCTCTCCCGTGGGAATCTGCCTTGTGGAGAACAGGATTTTCAAGTGGGTCAACACGGAAATGGTGAGAATGTTCGGGTATGAAAAAAAAGAGGATTTTGAAAACGCCAATGTACGGATGATCTATAACACGGATGAGGATTTTTCAATTTCCGGAAGTTTGATTTATACAGACTTGAAGAAATCAGGAAAATCAGATTTTGATTTTGATGTGAAAAGAAAAGACGGCACCCTGTTTAAAGCCCATATCATTATCACCGGCTCTTATCAGGAAACCCCCCTTGAAAGCACCATCGTAACCATCGTCGATATTTCCGAGAGAGAAGAGATCCAAAAGGAAAAAATGAAACGGGAAAAGCTCCAGGGTGTTCTTGAAATGGCCGGCGCCATCTGTCATGAAATCAATCAGCCCCTTCAATCCATTTACGGGTATTCAACCCTGTTTGAGGACAATGAGTCCATTCCCCCGGAGGATTTGCAGAAGATCAAAAAGCAGGCCTTGCGGATCGGAGATATCACAAAGCGGCTTTCCGGTATTACCCGGTATAAAACCGTGGAATATCCCGGCCGGATACGGATCATTGATATCTGGAGTGCCGGCAGCGACCTTTAGGTATTTTTCGATACCGCTTTACAATATCCGGCCCGGATGGTATCTTGACAAAATCATCAGATGATCGATTCAACGGTATCATCAGGAGATTTATATGAAGCACATAGAAATACGGTTTGGAGATAATATTGAGAAACATTCTACAGAGGAAAAATCTTTTGAAGAAATGTTTCAATCCGTCAATCCCATGTTTTGTTTTTCAAAACGGATCTGGAAACCCCAAATGGATATCTTTGAGACAAGAAACGAAATCATAATCCAGGCTGAAATCGCGGGTGTAAAAAAAGAAGATATTGTTATTGAAGTCAGCAACAAGGCCATCAAAATATCCGGGCACAGGAAAACAAGCCACCCTGACCGGACGGCCACCTACAGGCTTGCAGAAATCCAGTTCGGGCAGTTTGAAAGGGTTCTTTACCTGCCGAGCGTCATTGATGTTGAAAAAGTGACAGCCAAGTATTCAAACGGATTTTTAGAGTTATATCTGGGAAAATTGTTCAGGGAGAATATCAAGAGTAGACATAATGTTTCCATAGACTTTGCATAAGCTCATGATTCCAAAAGGAACCCGATAATATATGGATGATTTAAGACATCCCCCAGGCCCCATAACAACAGATCATATTCCGGACATTATCCCCATTCTCCCCATTGTGGATACCAATTTATTCCCTAAAATGGTACTGCCCCTGGTTCTAATTCAAAACGAGGCGGTTGAGCTTATTGATGAGGCTATGGCAGGAAACCGCATGCTGGGGCTTCTCTTGTCCAGGCGGTCGGATATCGATTCCCGGCACACGGTGGATGACCTTTACAGAATTGGGACCATTGCCATTATCCTGAAAATGTCAAAAATGCAGGAGTCCAAAGCCCAGCTCCTCATACAAGGCCTTGAGCGGTTTCGGATCGTCAAATTTCTCAAGAATAAAAAATATATGCAGGCCCGGATCGAGATCGTGGAAAACCGTAATGCAGACCGTAATCTGGAAAACAGGGCATTGATGGCCAATATTGTGGAACAGTATGAGAAAATTGTAGAGCTGTCTCCCGGGCTTCCTTCAGAAATGGGCCATATGATCAAATCCTTGCAGGAACCCAGCGTCCTTGCCGATATGGTGGCATCCACCATTAATGCCCCGGTTCTTGAGAAACAGAAGGTGATTGAACTTCTGGATGTGAACAAGCGGCTGAAAAAAGTAACCCGCCTGGTCAATGATCAATTGGAAATCCTGGAAATGGGTTCCAAAATCCAGAACCAGGTCAAAGAAGATATGGATAAAAGGCAGCGGGAATATTATCTTCGCCAGCAGATGAAAGCCATCAGGGAAGAACTCGGGGAAACCGAAGACGACTCGGTGGAGATCAAGGAGTACCGGGCCGGGATAGAAAGCGCCGGGCTGTCCGAAGAAGCACGCAAAGAAGCGGAAAGGGAAATGCAGCGGCTTTCCCGCATGCATCCCTCTTCCTCTGAATATGTGGTGGCATCCTCTTATCTGGATTGGCTTATTTCCCTTCCCTGGACTGTTCAATCCGAAGACAAGCTGGATATCAAAGAAGCCAGAAGAATCTTGAACAATGATCATTATGGCCTTGAAAAACCTAAAAAAAGAATCCTTGAATACCTGGCTGTCCGGAAATTGAAAAAGAATTCCAAAGGACCGATTCTCTGTTTTTTCGGTCCGCCCGGAACCGGGAAAACTTCCCTTGGCAGATCCATTGCAAAGGCTCTTGGCCGGGAATTTGTCCGGATTGCCTTGGGCGGGGTCAGGGATGAGGCTGAGATCAGGGGGCACAGGAGAACCTATGTGGGAGCCCTGCCGGGCAGAATTATCCAGTCCATGAGAAAGGCAGGCACCAAAAATCCCGTGTTCATGCTGGATGAGATTGACAAGGTGGTTTCATCCTATCATGGGGACCCGTCCTCCGCACTTCTTGAAGTCCTTGACCCTGAACAGAATTTTTCATTTTCCGACCATTACCTGGATGTATCCTTTGATCTTTCCGGTGTCATGTTTCTGACCACGGCCAATGTTCTTCATACCATTCCGGCACCCCTGCGGGACCGGATGGAGATACTGGAACTGAGCGGGTATACGGAAGAAGAAAAACTAAAGATCGCCACCCGGTATCTCATCCCAAGACAGCGTGAGGCCAACGGGATTAAGTCAAATCAAATCAAAATCACCACCGGTGCCGTCCGGCAGATCATTTCCGGATACACCCGTGAATCAGGATTGAGAAACCTGGAACGGCAGATCGGAGCTGTGTGCCGGGGAATTGCCAGCAAGATTGCAGAGGGAACGATCGAACATATTGTGGTAGGGCAAAAAGACCTTTATGAATATCTCGGGCCTGTATCCAACATGCCGGATCTGGCCTTGAAAATCGACAACCCGGGTGTCGTCGTGGGTCTTGCCTGGACCCCCTATGGCGGGGAAATTCTTTTTATTGAAGCCGTGGCCATGCAGGGCGGAAAGGGCCTGACCCTGACCGGCCAGCTCGGGGATGTCATGAAAGAGTCTGCCAGTACCGCCTTAAGCTATATCCGGGCCAGGGCAAAAAAATTGAATATGGATGAATCCTTTTTCAGCCGTCATGATATCCATATTCATGTGCCTGAAGGATCAATTCCAAAAGACGGGCCTTCTGCCGGTGTGGCCATGCTGACCGCCCTGGCCTCCCTGGTGACGGGACGCCAGGTGAAAAAGCGCCTGGCCATGACAGGGGAAATTACACTGCGGGGAGAAGTTCTGCCTGTGGGCGGAATCAAGGAAAAAGTAATTGCCGCTCACAGGGCCGGAATAAAAACCATTATCCTGCCCCTGTGGAACCAGAAAGACATGGACGACGTTCCTGATTATATAAAAAATTCAATTGAATTTCTTTTTACCGATAAAATGGAAAACTTACTGGACCTGGCCCTTGATTGATATTGTAGCCTTATGGGGAACTCTTTTTTGAAATTACACATCCTGATCCTGATATCTGTTTTATCCCTTGTTTTCGGCTGTTCATCCAACCGGGGGACCGGGCCTGAATCCGGTCATCTGCCTCCTCCGGAATCAAAAACAAAGCCTTCTTCAAAAACAACCCCTGCCACCCAGAGACCTTATACTGTTGACGGGGTTGAATATACCCCCCTTGCCAGCGCAGACGGGTTTGTTCAAACCGGTATTGCATCCTGGTATGGTGATAAATTTCACGGCAGGAAAACCTCCAATGGTGAAATTTACAATATGCATGACATGACCGCAGCCCACAAGACCCTGCCCATGAATACCTGGGTATCGGTACAAAATCTTGAAAACGAACGGAAAATAGTCGTCCGCATCAATGACCGAGGACCATTTGTGACAGGCAGGGTTATTGATCTTTCCTATACCGGGGCAAAGGAGATCGGGATTGCAGGCCCGGGAACCGCAAAGGTAAAAGTCACAGCCCTGGGTGAGGCAATTTCCTATTCGGCCGGGACAAAAAAACCAGACGCCTTCAAACCCCTGGATTATTACAGTGGTAATTTTACAGTTCAGGTGGGGGCGTTCCAGGTCAGGGCCAATGCTGAAGAATACCGGGACAGACTGGCTAAAAAATATTCCAATGCCCATATGGTTCTCTACACTGATGACCGGGGAACCTTCTACCGGGTGAGGATCGGGAAATTCACCAATTTAAAGGATGCTGAACGATTCGGCGAAAAGATTCTCACCGAAGGCTTTGACAGCACCTTTGCTGTTGCAGAATAGCAGGGTTCATGGGATATACGGTTTTTCTGGACAGGGACGGGGTCATCAACAAGGATGCCGTGGGATATATCAAAAATCCATCGGAATTTGAATTTATCCCCAAAAGCCGGGAAGCCATCGCGCTTCTCACTCAAAACGGCTTTAAGGTCATTGTCATCACCAACCAGTCCATGATAGGCCGGAATATCTCAACAAAAAAGGCCCTTGACGCCATTTTTAAAAAAATGAAAACCGGGGTTGAAACAGCAGGCGGCCGGATCACCGATATCTTCTATTGCCCCCATGCTCCCGAAGATCATTGTTCTTGCAGAAAGCCAAAGCCCGGTCTGATTTTTCAGGCGCAAAAAAAATATCAGATCAATCTTGCCCGGTCTTTTATGGTGGGCGACAGTGAAAAAGATATTGCCTGCGCGCGCACTGCAGGATGTGCAAACGCGGTGCTGGTGAAAACCGGAAACGGGACGGCAGCCTATCATGAACTGGGTCAAAACCATATGGCATTGGATTATTTTGCAGAAGATCTCTATGATGCCGCCTGCTGGATTATCGATGCCACGAAACGCTAAATGATTACCCTTAAAGGCATTATAGAACGGCTTACCTATCAGAACCCGGAAAATAACTATACCATTGCAAAACTTAAGGTGGCCAGGATCAATGATCCTGTGACCGTTGTGGGGTATCTTGCCGGAGTATTTGAAGGGGAAAGCCTTGAAATTTCAGGAAAATGGAGCACCCATCCGAAATACGGAGACCAGTTTAAGGTTGAGACGTATAAGGTTGTTCTGCCGGCCACGGTTTCCGGTATCCGGAAATATCTCGGCTCAGGCATTATCAAGGGAATCGGAAAATCCCTGGCCGATAAGATTGTGGATCATTTTGAAGAAAAAACCTTTGATATCATTGAAAACGAACCGGAAAAGCTGAAATCCGTCTATGGCATCGGGAATACCAAAAAAAACATCATCACGGATGCCTGGAACAAACATCATGCTGTCCGCCGGGTCATGCAGTTTCTCCAGGAAAACGAAGTGGGTGTGTATCATGCATCCGCCATTCTCCAGGCCTATGGCTCCGAAACCCTGAATATCCTGAACCATGACCCCTATCTCATTGCAAGGGATATACCGGGTATAGGTTTTACCATAGCCGACAGGATTGCCCTGAGGTCCGGGGTACAAAAAGAGGATGAGAACCGGCTTAAGGCTTGTCTGATCTGCAGCCTCTTGTTCTCAGAACAGGACGGGCATGTGTATCAGATCAAAAAAGAACTCTTTGCCGCCTCTGCAAAGATTTCGGGCGTGGAGCCGGACAAATTTGAATCTGCCCTGGAAGCATTGGTCCATGGCGGTGAAATAAAGACGGAAACAGGCGAAGAAGACACGCGGGTCTATCTTGCAAGACTTTTCCGGGCAGAGTCCGGGATTGCTTCCAGGATGAAAGCGATCATGTCCATGAAAGCCATGGCCCGTGATATGGATAAAGGTGAGATCCTTGACGTAGTGCTTACAAAACTTGCCGTAAAATTATCTGAAGAACAATTGAAGGTGGTCGAAAATGTGCTGAATGAAAAAATCGTGGTTATCACAGGCGGTCCCGGAACCGGCAAAACAACCCTGATCCGGGCATTGTGTGAGATTTTCAGACTCCGGGATCAGAAAACAGTCTTGAGCGCCCCCACAGGAAGGGCGGCAAGAAGGCTTTCCGAGGTGACGGGACAAAAAGCGTTCACGCTTCATAAACTCCTCGGATTTGACCATGAAAACCAGACCTTTGAAAAAAGCTTTGCCAATCCCCTGGATCTGGATGTGTTTGTGGTGGATGAAGCCTCCATGGTGGATACCCTTCTCATGTATCACCTCATTGAAGCCATGCCGGCAACGGCAAGCCTGATTCTGGTCGGCGATACCTTTCAGCTTCCCTCCGTAGGTCCTGGAAATGTGTTGTCGGATATCATCGAGTCAAAAAGGATAAAGGTTTTTTCTCTGACCCGGATATTCCGGCAAGCTGAAGAAAGCCCGATTATCATGTATGCCCACAGCATCAGGAATGGTGAAATGCCGGATTTTCAGAAAGCGGCCTCAGGAGAACTATCGGAATTTTATTTTATTGAGAAAAACAGGCCGGATAAAGTTGTAGAAACCATCCTGGAATTATGTTCAAACAGGATTCAGAAAGCTTTTCCCCACATTGATGAAATCCAGGTATTAACCCCCATGCACCGCGGGGAAGCCGGGACCATCAACCTGAACCAGCAGCTTCAGAGTGTTCTGAATTCTTCCCCCGGCGGCATGGATGTCAGGGGCATCCTGTTCAAGCCCGGCGACAAGGTCATGCATCTGAAAAACAATTATGAAAAAGATGTGTTTAACGGAGACATCGGAATGGTGGCCGATGTCATCAAATCAGAAAACAAGGTCCTGGTGGATTATGACGGCCGTATCGTCGAATATGATATCCTGGAGCTGGACGAACTCACCCTGGCCTATGCCATATCCGTCCATAAATCCCAGGGCAGCGAGTATTCAGCCATTGTCATTGCCCTGACCACGGCCCATTTCCCGCTTTTGCAGCGGAACCTTCTCTACACGGCCATGACCCGGGGCAAACATCTGGTCATCATTGTGGGATCATCAAAAGCCCTGGAAACAGCCCTCAGCAACAACAAAACGACTTTGCGCCTCACCGGTTTAAAGCAGAAACTCGAAGCCCGGCCTATTTGAATTCCCTGTTGTGTATAAAACCGGGACAGAATATTAATATCCCCTGCCATTTCAGCAATGCTTCCCTTTTGGTCGTAACACCTGCAAATCAGGGAATAGCTGTCCTGCCGGATCAGTATCTGTTTCAAGAATTGAAGATGATGACGGATTTTCTGCCTGCCTGGATAAAACGCTTCCCGGGACATGGCCTCAAAAGAAGTAAGATCTGATTCCCAGGTTTTTAAATCCGACAGCAGGGATAAAGCAAATTCGTACTGGTCGTTCTGAAAATTCACATTTTCCTTATTCATCAGTTGCTGATAAAACAAAACCAGATCCCGGAATATGGGGGCTTCAACCTGTTTGTTCGCAACAAGTTCCACGGGTTTATCCGGAAAATCAAGCAGCAGCTTCCGGGCTTGATATGGAGTGACGGGTATGCCGTCGCTCCTGAAATGGATTTTCAATTCTCCGGCAAACCAGAAAACAGATTGAAGGATATCCGTTACCCTCAAATGATGTTTTTCTTTTATATGGGAGACCAGCGGAGCCAGAAAAACCTGACCATGGGCGCTGATCTGCTCACTGAAGCAAGACATGACAAGGTCATCCGTCTCTGCCCGGACCTTTTCTTCAAAATCAAAGGTCAGTTGTCTTGGGCCTGGTTCAATGCTCTTTATATCATTTGGTTTTAACATCATCTCCTGCATCTGGTTCTGCCTTTCTTTAGCCAGTTTTAAGAATATAGTCTATATATATTCAGGGATATGTTCCTGTCAAACATGACTTTAAATTTCACAGCCCAGGTGCTATATAAGTTTATGAACAATCTCTCCCAGCCGGATCACTCCCTTGTTGATATCATCGGACCAGCGTGAGGCATTCAGCCGGATAAAATTC
>MGTJ01000096.1:0-36207 GCA_001799395.1 Desulfobacterales bacterium RIFOXYA12_FULL_46_15
AAAAGACTATAACCAGGGCGGAGCAAGATATAATACCTCTTATATCCAGGGGGTCGGCATCGGAACCCTTACGGATTGCTTTTCATCATTGAAATATTGTGTTTATGATCAAAACCAAATTTCCATGAAAAAGCTTTTAGATATTCTTGAAAATGATTTTTCAGGTGAAGATATCCTGCATAACCAGTTGAAAAAAGCGCCAAAATATGGGAACGATGATGATTATGCAGATGATATGACAAAGCATATATTCCGGATATTTCACGACGCTGTAACAAAAAGGCCCAATGCCAAGGGAGGATACTACCGGATCAATCTTCTGCCCACCACCTGTCATGTCTATTTTGGTGAAGTCACAGGAGCCCTGCCTGATGGAAGAAAAGCAGGGATTCCCTTTTCCGAAGGGATATCACCGGTTCAGGGTGCGGATACATGCGGCCCGACCGCTGTTTTAAAATCTGCTTCAAAAATCGATCATTTGAAAACCGGCGGAACACTTTTAAACCAGAAATTTCTACCGGAACTTATGAAAGACGAAAAAGGAAACCAGGGTATTGTTCATTTGATCCGATCATATTTTAAAATGGACGGACATCATATCCAGTTCAATGTGGTGGATGAAAAAACTTTGAGGGATGCTCAAAAAAATCCCCAGGATCACCGTGATCTGATTGTGAGGGTGGCAGGATATTCAGATTATTTTGTGGATCTTACTGCACCACTCCAGGAAGAAATTATACAAAGGACGGCCCATGCAAATTATTAAAAAAAAGTATCTGTTCGGGTTTTTTCTTGACTTGCAGGCCAAGTCTTAATAAAAATAAATAATTTGGTAATTTGTAAATCCTGCAAATTATATCTTTTTAATTAAATGGATTTACAAAATGTTTCATGGTTTTTTTGTATTATTAACTAATTAATTAAAGGGGAGAAAAAAGATGAAAAGGCGTAAATTAGTATCTGTTGCAAGCATTGCAGTTCTTTTCTGTATGCTTGCAGTATCTGCTCAGGCAAAAACCCTTGTTTTCTGTTCCGAAGGCAGTCCGGAAGGGTTTACTCCTGCACTTTATACGGCTGGGACAACATTTGATGCCTCATCCAGACAGATTTTCGACAAACTGTCCATGTTTGAACGCGGTACAACAAAAATCGTTCCGGGTCTTGCAACATCCTGGGATATATCGCCGGACGGAACTGTTTATACCTTCCATTTGAGAAAAGGTGTTAAATTTCATACAACGTCTTATTTCAAACCCACCCGGGATTTCAATGCCGATGATGTAATTTTCTCTTTCTGGCGCCAGCATGATAAGAACCATCCTTATCACAAAGTTTCCGGCGGTACCTATGAATATTATGCCGGAATGAGCATGCCGTCTCTGATAAAATCCATTGAAAAAAAAGACGATTATACAGTCGTTTTCACGTTGACCAAACCCAATGCACCGTTTATTGCCAATATGGCCATGGATTTTGCTTCCATTCATTCTGCAGAATATGCAAACAAAATGCTGGTAGCCAAAACACCTGAAGAATTTGATCAGAAACCCATTGGAACAGGCCCTTTTGTTTTCGTTTCCTATCAGAAAGACTCTACGATCCGGTTCCAGGCCTTTGATAAATACTGGGCAGGAAAAGCAAAGATAGACAAACTCGTTTTCTCCATTACACCTGATGCCTCTGTCCGTTATGCAAAACTGAAAGCCGGTGAAGCCCATCTCATGCCGTATCCAAACCCGGCCGATCTTGCCGCAATGAAGAAGGATCCCAATATCAACCTGATGGAGCAGGAAGGGTTGAATGTTGGTTATCTTGCATTTAACACAAAGAAAGAACCGTTTACCAATGTCAAGGTCCGTCAGGCATTGAGCATAGCCATTAATAAAAATGCCATTCTGGAAGCTGTATTCCAGGGTGCCGGTAAGGTAGCCAAGAATCCCATCCCTCCGACTATCTGGTCTTACAATGACGCAGTAAAAGATTATGAATACAACGTGGCGGCAGCTAAAAAACTTCTTGCTGAAGCCGGTTTTGCCAATGGTTTTGAAACCGATATCTGGGCCATGCCGGTACAGCGCCCTTACAACCCCAATGCAAAAAGAATGGCTGAAATGATCCAGGAAGACTGGTCAAAAATAGGTGTTAAGGCAAAAATTATCTCCTATGAATGGGGTGAATACCTGAAACGTTCCATGGCCGGAGAACACACAAGCCTCCTTTTAGGGTGGACGGGAGACAATGGTGATCCGGATAATTTCCTTGCCGTTCTTCTGGGATGTGATGCTGTTGGCGGTTCCAACAGGGCTCAGTGGTGCTATAAACCTTTTGATGACCTGATCATGAAAGCAACACAGGTATCAGACCAGGCAGAAAGAACAAAATTATATCAACAGGCCCAGGTTGCTTTTAAAGAGCAGGCTCCCTGGGTAACCATCGCACATTCAGTTGTATTTAAACCCATGAGTAAAAAAGTAGTTGATTTTAAAATTGATCCTTTCGGCGGACATGTTTTCTATGGCGTAGACCTGAAAGAATAAGGGTCTTATGTAATTAATACCGGCGGTACAATAGAGTCGAATTTATTGTACCGCCATTTTAATAGAAAGAATTGTGGTGCCATTATGGTTCAATTTTTTTTTAGACGATTTTTTCATGTTTTTCCAGCCTTTATCGGTGTAACCCTTCTGACATTTTCGCTTATCCATCTGATTCCCGGGGATCCTGTCGAACTTCGTGCCGGGGAGCGGGGCATCGACCCGGCACGACATGCTGAGATAAAGGCAGAGATGGGTCTTGATAAACCCCTCTATATTCAGTATTTCAGATATATCAGTAATGTTTTCAAAGGGGATCTGGGTAAGTCGTATGTTACTAAAAAACCAATCATTGAAGAGTTTTTCACCCTTTTTCCAGCCACGCTTGAGCTTTCATTCTGTGCCATGATTTTTGCAGCCCTGTTTGGACTCCCGGCCGGTATTATCGCAGGGGTCAAAAGGGGAACCCCTTTTGATCATACCATCATGGCCGTTTCTCTAACCGGGTATTCCATGCCGATTTTCTGGTGGGGGTTGTTAATGATTCTGTTCTTTTCCGTTTTTCTCGGTTGGACACCTGTTTCCGGAAGGCTTTCCGCACTGTATTGGATTGAACCTGATACCGGGTTCATGCTTATTGATACATTGATGTCGGACGAGCCCGGAGCCTTTAAATCAGCCTTGAGTCATTTAATCCTTCCGTCCATCGTCCTTGGCACCATTCCGCTTGCTGTAATAGCCCGAATGACAAGATCTTCCATGCTTGAAGTCTTGAAAGAAGATTATGTCCGGACCGCAAAAGCCAAAGGATTGTCCGACCGGCGGGTAATCCTGGTCCATGCATTAAGAAATGCAATGATTCCGGTTATTACCGTTATCGGTCTTCAAACCGGTGTTCTTCTGGCCGGCGCTATTCTGACCGAAACCATATTTGCCTGGCCGGGGGTAGGAAAATGGATACTTGAATCCATCAGCAGACGGGATTATCCGGCCATACAGGGCGGGATTCTGATTATTGCCACATTAATTATATTTGTGAATCTCGGTGTGGATGTTCTTTATGGCATTATAAATCCACGGATTCGATATACCAGTTAGAACAGGAATTCATTATGAGCGAAATTACAGCCGTCACACAGGAGAATTCAGCACCGCCTCACCCGTTGAAAGAGTTCTGGAAATATTTCAGTGAGAACAAGGGTGCGGTCGTCGGATTATACGTTATTCTCATTGCCGTTTTTCTTGCCGTTTTTGCAGATTATATTGCTCCTCATAATCCCTTTGACCAGTACCGGGATGCACTTTTACAGCCACCTTCCTGGATGGCCGGCGGGAGCAGCAAATTTTTTCTGGGTACTGATGATGTGGGCCGGGATATTTTATCCAGGTTGATTTATGGGGCAAGATTGAGCCTTTTTGTCGGTGTTATAGTTGTTACGCTGTCCCTTGCTGCCGGGATTGTTTTTGGTGTGACAGCCGGGTATTTCGGGGGAATCTATGAAATTTTGATCATGCGGTTCATGGATATTATCCTGGCCCTGCCGAGCCTTTTGATGGCCCTGGCCATTGTGGCCATATTGGGGCCAAGCCTGCAGAATGCCATTTTATCCATTGCCGTCGTTGTATTGCCGCATTATGTACGGCTGACCCGGGCCTCTATTCTATCTGAAAAAAACAAGGATTATGTTACAGCTTCCAGGGTCTGCGGATCAGGTCCGTTTAGAATGATGTTTGCAGTACTTCTTCCCAATTGCATGGCCCCTTTGATTGTGCAGGCGACCCTGGGGTTTTCGACAGCTATTCTGGATGCAGCCGCCCTGGGTTTTCTCGGCATGGGAGCTCAGCCGCCCACACCGGAATGGGGTGCAATGCTTGCCAACGCACTGCAGTTTGTTCAAAGGGCCTGGTGGGTGGTGACCTTTCCCGGGCTTGCCATTCTGATTACGGTACTTGCTTTTAACCTTGCAGGAGACGGCCTTCGGGATGCACTTGATCCAAAAATGAAGCGGTAAATTATATCAGTTGAGAAAAAATATGAATCAAATATTAAATATAAAGAATCTTTCAGTAGATTTTGACGGTTTCAAAGCTGTACTGGACGTGGATTTGTCTCTGGACAAGGGAAAGGTCCTGGGGGTCGTTGGTGAATCCGGATCAGGGAAAAGCGTTACCCAGCTTGCATTGATGGGCCTGATCCCGTATCCCGGCATTATTGAGGCAGATGCGCTTATTTTCAATGATTACGATCTCTTGAAAATGTCAAAAAAGAAAAAACGCAAAATCACGGGTAAAGAGATCGCCATGATTTTCCAGGAACCCATGTCAAGCCTCAATCCGTGCTTTACAGTGGAGTTTCAGCTTACCGAAACCCTTAAAATCCACGAAGGCGGATCAAAAAAACAGAGGCGTGACCGGGCCATTGAATTATTGACGCAAGTTGGAATACCGGCACCTGAATCCAGGATGAAAAGTTTTCCCCACCAGTTGTCAGGCGGAATCAGCCAACGGGTTATGATTGCCATGGCCGTTGCCTGCAACCCGAAACTTTTGATCGCAGATGAACCCACAACCGCCCTTGACGTGACTATCCAGGCCCAGATCCTAGACCTTCTGATAAATCTTCAGAAGGAAAAAAACATGGCTATGATCCTGATCACCCACGATATGGCAGTTATTGCAGAGACAGTGGAGGATGTAATGGTGATGTATGCCGGCCAGGTAGTGGAAAAAAACTCGGCCAATAATATTTTTACAGCCCCGAGACACCCGTATACGGATGCTCTGCTCGGGTCCCTGCCGGAACGTAACGTCAATTCAAAAAGATTGCCGACAATACCCGGTGTTGTGCCGGGTAAATATGATAAACCTTCAGGATGTCTTTTCCACCCCAGGTGCCGGTTTGCAAGGGAAAAATGTTCAACCCTGCGTCCGGCTTTAACCAAGGAAGGCGATAGTGTTTACAGATGCCATTTCCCATTGACAAACGGAGTCCCTCAATATGAATGAGAAGACAATTATCAAGGCCCGGAATCTGAAAAAATATTATACCATCAAAGACGGGATGATTTTTAAAACTTCTTCAACCCTGAAGGCACTGGACGGTGCTTCTTTTTCCATAAAACCTGGGGAAACATTTTCAGTGGTGGGTGAATCAGGCTGTGGAAAATCCACCCTTGCACGGCTGATCACCATGATTGAAAGACCGACGTTCGGGGATTTTGAAGTTGATGGGATTAATGCCGTCACCAGCGATCCTGAGGCTATGAAAGCCTTGAGAGAAAGGGTTCAGATAGTTTTTCAGGATCCTTACGGATCTTTGAATCCCAGGAAAAAAGTAGGTGCAATCCTGGAAGAACCGCTTTTGATCAACACGCAGCTCAATGCGGCTGAACGACGGGAAAAAGCACTGGCTATCATGGAAAAGGTCGGGCTTAGAAAGGAGCAGTATTCACGGTATCCCCATATGTTTTCAGGGGGGCAGAGACAGCGTATTGCCGTAGCAAGAGCCTTGATGCTGAATCCCAGCCTTGTGGTGGCGGATGAGCCGGTGTCAGCCCTGGATGTTTCCGTTCAGGCCCAGGTTCTGAATCTTCTCATGGATCTCCAGGATGAGATGAATCTTGCCTATTTATTCATCTCCCATGATTTGAGTGTTGTCCAGTTGATTTCAAACCACGTCATGGTCATGTATCTTGGCAGGCCGGTGGAACAGGGCGAAAAGGATATTATTTTTGGAAACCCGATCCATCCTTATACAAGAGCTCTTCTTGCGGCAACTCCGCATGTGGACGGAAAAGACCGAACCAAGAGAATCATTTTAACCGGGGAAATCCCTTCTCCACTCAACCCGCCTTCAGGATGCACGTTTCATAAGCGCTGTGTCCATATGACCGATATCTGCAAGGAGACTGCCCCGGAATTCCGGTCAGTGGCGGAAAGAATGGTCTCTTGCCACCATGCTGAAAAATTTAGCTGAAAGAATCGGATTCCAAAAACAGCTTATCATATTAACCATAAGAATATCTGTTGTTAAATAGTAAAATTGTCCATTTATTGACCTCCACCGTCGATTTATGTTTCTGAAGATGGCCAAAATTATTCAGAACTATGATTTTTGTAACCATGGCAAGGCCAGAAAAACCCTCAGAGGTTTTCAGAGTGGCGGTGCACCGCCACTATTTTTTTTGAGGAGTGTGGTTCTCAAATAATCACCTGTTCCCTCAAAAATCGGGCTGGCCTCATTCAAAGCTGTGTAGCCTGAAGAACACTACCCGTCAAAAAATCCGGTAAAGAATATTCGGATTTTTCAGCCAGAGTGAGACCATGGTTTTAAAAATGATATAGACTCAGGGACAAATCGACAATACCCGGTTTTGAATAGTATTGGCATGCCTTATCCTTTATAAATTTTATGTATCGGATTGTAGCTTATCTCTTTTTGAACGTATTTCATCGATGTCTACGCTTTCACTAATTCGAATGTCTGTTAATAACGATAGGTAATTTTCCCTTATGTTCCATAAACAAACAGTCAGATATTACGGTTGGTATTCGAACAAATCCCGGGGATGAGAAAAAAGGTTGGAACAGATGATGCCATTCCTGCGGTTATGCCAAATGACAGGTCTTCCAAAGAATCACGGCAGAACTGGGCACGCCTGATCCAAAAAATTTATGAGGTTGATCCACTGGTGTGTCCGAAGTGCCAGGGAACCATGAGAATTATCAGCTTTATCGAAGAACTTGACATTATCGAAAAGATATTGCGCCATTTGGATCTTTGGGACATCCGCAGCCATATCATTTCTCAAATCAATCGGGTCATAAAGCCTTTCATGCCGTGATCGGCGGAACCCATCTTGGTTTTTTGAATTCAGACGACCAGCTTGAAAAAACCATGGATGCTTTTGATCAGTATCAACTCAAACTGATAGCCGTCTCCCACTGCACCGGCAAGGAAGCAGCTGCCGCCTGTTACAACCGCTTTAGGGAAAGATTTGCCTTTGCCATGCCGGCTCTGGCGGATTCAGCTTTAATCAGAAATTCTACAGCACCTAAAACATTCATCTTGATTGTAAATTATAGTGAGGTCTAGGCCAGAGGTATTGTTATCCTGAAAGCTGCTCCTTCTTTCCGATTTGACTTAACTTGTATATTGCCCTTCATATTTTCTACAATTTTTTTAATAATATCAAGCCCAAGGCCAGTCCCTCGATTTATCCCTTTAGTTGTAAAAAAAGGCTCGAAAATATGATCAATCTTCTCAGGGGGAATACCGCAGCCATTGTCCTCAACTATAAGAACAGCCATATCTTCTTCTACATCGGTCCCTACTGTAATGATTTTCTCTTTTTCTTCGATCTCCTCAAGAGCATCCTTGGCGTTTGAAAGAAGATTCATGATGACCTGCTGAAGACTTCCGGGGTTCCCCATAATCTCAATTTTCCGGGATGTAAAAGACGTATTCAGCGTAATTTTATTTTTTCTATACAAATAGGAAACTATGTCCAGGGTTGACTGTATTGTGTTATTTAAATTGATTTTTATTATTTCATCAGGATTCATACGGACATAATTCTTAATATCCCGGACAATTCTCTCAATCGCGCCTGCGGCCTTATCAATATATCTAATACCCTTTTGAAACAATGGATTGCCGGTCAATTCCAGATCGGGATCTTTCAATAGCAGATCCGTGTATCCCAAAATAATGGTTAATGGATTGTTGATCTCGTGAGCAATGCCTGCCGTCAATGTGCCTATGGACGCAAGTTTTTCTGTTTTCAAAAGCTGCCGATTTGTCTCTCCAAGCGCCAAATAGTTTTTTTGAAGGCTTAAATATTGATCTACGACCTTTTCATTATGCTTTTTCAACCGGGTATTGTAAGTCAGTATTAAGTCATAAAGCGGAGATCTTTCTCCTACAAAATAATTTTTAATAAACCCCAGATCGATTTTAAATAGAACCAAATCGTCAAGCGCATGTGCAGTAGCGGATCGGGTTTGCTCATCCTCGATAACGACAGACATCTCGCCGAAATAGTCACCAGCCTCTAAAATCGCAATCGGAACCCCTCTTTTTGATATTTCCACCTTACCGGATTCTATGAAATATATACCTGATGATTCATCTCCTTCCAAGAAAACCGTCTCACCGACCGATATGCTGCAAACCACGCAATTCTTTCTGAATTCTTCTAATATGTGTTCGTCAAGCCTGGAAAAAAAATTCAAAGCCCTCAATCTGTGAACATTATCAAGATACGTTTTTTCTTTCATGGTCACTCCTTCCCTGCTTCTTCGTTTTACAATGAGCCCAATCAAATCGGATATCAGCACTTTAAATTCAAGGGGTTATAATCTCTATTAGAATTAAATAAAATGAATAGTCAAATTAAATATTCAAAATCAAGAGGATATTCCTTTGGCAAACTTGCTCCCAATGGCACCGGAATTACTATCACGAGGGGATCGACCCTTAAAAATGGCTTTTGAAGATCAGCTAAACGCTCCTGTTTCAGGAGCCCGACGCGCTGATAAAAACAACATCGCTTTTTTCTTCAATAAACTTCAGGCGGATAATCAGTATTGGGTGTAAGATTAATATTCAAACCATCATAAGCCAGATCTATATGTAAGGTACTGTCTTGATCATAAAACGATAAATACCGCCGTGTGTCACCCAGGAATTTTTCCAGTTGATGGTCATCCACGGTATGTTCATTGTGGAACAGACAGAGACGCTTGGCCTTCGCACGTACTGCAAGCTCTACTGCAACAATATTACAAGAATGCCCCCATGAACGCTTGGCGGAAAAATGGTCCACCAAATTGTATTGAGCGTCAAAAATCAAGACATCTGCATTTTTAGCAAATTCAAGAAAATAATAATCATCCTTTTCCGATTCTTCCTGATGTTCCGAATCCGTGGAATACACCACTTTTTTGCCATCTTTACAAAAAGCATAGCCGTAAGAATTGCCGGGATGAGATTGTCGAGCGGCAGTGACCTTAAAATTGGCAACTTCATATATTTTTTCAGGTTCCAGTAGATGAAAACGAATATCCGCCCCCATTGACGTTAAGGGCAATGGGAAATGGGGTGGTTCCTGCTGCTGCACAAATGCATTTTCCAATTGCGCATGACAACCGTAAATATTCACTGTATTTCCGGGAATGAAAGCCGGCACAAAAAATGGAAAACCATGGATATGATCCCAATGCAGATGAGATATGAAAATATTAAAGATCTGCGGTGGCTTGGCAGTCTTTTGCATCACATGATTACCAAAATCCCGCAAGCCGCTGCCTGCATCACAAATCACAAATTCACTGCCGCCCGATATTTCAACGCAGGAGGTATTACAGCCATAACTTGCTTTAATATCAAAAGGCAGATGGGTGTCAATAAAAGTATCAATCTCCGCCTCTTCTTGCAGTTTATGCTGAACGGCAAGCCGTAATGCAGTTTTTATTTTTTTGCGAATCGCTTCAGGACGGTTACTGTAAGGCAGGGAACCTCGGGTTCCCCAGAAATAAAGTTGCATATTAATTTCACCTTTCCATTTTCCATTATTGCATATCACCCGCTTGGTGGCGATGAGATTTGCCGCAAGCGAGCTGACATAAACTCGTTTCAATAATTTTACTCTGGTGAAAATATAGTTTATCCGGCAAGGATCTGTCAAAATGGTTTTTATATTGGAGTTTGCCTGCTTTTGAAAAATTTTAAATTTATGAGATTGCTTGAAAAATTACAATCAAACCAGATAGTAATTTTTATGTTTTCTTTTTTGCCTTGTACTTTATTGAATTCTCAAATTCAAGCAGTCTTGCAAATTTCAATTCAAGCTCTTTTTTGTCGGCATAAATTTTTTCTTTTGAAGCGGCCAACCGGTTTAAAATAACTGAATAAAAACCTTCTTTTATAAGGGATTCAATTTTCTCGTCACCCAGGTTTTCAATAATCGACATATCCATGCCAAGACAGATGCCGGTTGTTTTGGCAACAACGGAGGCGGTTCTCGGGATGCCTTCAAAAACGCTCATTTCTCCAAAGATTTCACCGGGAGTAGAGAAGGTAGCAATGGTAACGCCCTTTTGTATAACATTAAAAACACCTTTCACCACCCAAAATGACCAACTGTCAAACTCACCTTCATGAATAACGGTTTCACCTTCATCATACTGGCAAATCTTGGCAATCCGTTTATGGTATTCGTCGTTATCGGATTCAGGGTTGGTATTCAGGATGGTTTTCAATTGCCCGCAGTCAATGCTTTCAAAAACCATGAATTTTTTTATGATACTAATGATTTTTTCAGACATTAAATTGGTGTTCAAATCTTTTGGCATGAAATAAATCCTATATCTATCATGAACCTGAACTCAGGAACTATGGGACATCGAGGTCCCGACGATAAATCCCTGATCATCCAACGGACTGATTTTAATATTTTGAAGGAATTTCTGCCCCTGTTATTATTTCAATTCCTCTTAGGCAACCAAGGCCAAATTTATTTAGTAGCGGGTTGCCAGTGTTATTTTGTGAAAATATAATTGATTGTATGAAAATATGCAAAAATAATCTTTAATTGCAGATAAAAATCCCTCCGGGGTTATTTTTTTTTGCAGAAAGATGGTTTTTGAATTCTTGATAACCCCGGAAAAAGGCACGACCTGGAATTTATCAGCCGATATTCTGAAGGGCAAATTCCCAGTTGATGAGCTTGTCGAGCACAGCATTCACATAGTCGGCCCGGAGATTCCGAACTGTGAAAGGGCTGCAGCCCCAAATTCCTTTTTACAGGTTTCCACGCTGCCGAATGAGGTTTCAATTTTCTGTTTCAGGGCGGCGGCCGGCGGCAACCGTTGCAAGGGCCTTGATGCTGAACCCCAGCCTGGTGGTGGCGGATGAGCCTGTATCTGCCCTGCTCATCAACCCGGTATAATATTTGGGGTTGATTTTTAAAAAGCAATATAGTAGTTACTGCAATAGTCACTAAAAATATGGTGCTTTTTTACGATTGTAATCAGCCTGAAGCAGAGGAAAAAATAGATGACAAGAGATGCACAGGATGCAATAAAGGCCGGGATACCTATTTTTATCGGGTATGTTCCGGCAGCCATTGCATTTGGAATATTATCAAAAGGATGCGGCATCACTCTTTTAGAGTGTTTTTTATTTTCAGCCGTTGTATTTGCCGGTGCCAGCCAGTTTATTGCACTGAACCTGCTAATGACGGGAATGGGGCCTGGGGGTATCATATTAACCACATTGCTGGTGAATTTCAGGCATTTTCTCATGAGTGCCTATCTATCCACGAGGATCGAAAAAATGGCAAAGAAAAATATTTTTTTGATGGCCTTTGGTGTAACAGATGAGGTGTTTTCAGTTCTCTCCTTTAAGAAAGGGATAATTTCGCCAAAATTTATCTATATCCTGCAATGGTCGGCTTATAGCGGCTGGGTTTCAGGAACGGTTGCAGGGTATGTCCTGGGAGGATTTTTGCCTGAAATTCTGACAAAAAGTATGGGGGTCGCACTTTATGCACTTCTTTTGGCTATTCTTCTTCCGGAAATCAAACAATCCGTCAAGGCCCTGATCCTGACCATTACATCAGGGGTTTTAAATACCATTCTGATCAAACTGGATATTCTTCCCAATGGCTGGAATATTATTGTGTGCATTATTGTCATCGCTTTTTTCGGGTCGTTTTTTATCTCAGGGGAAATCAAGGAGGCGGCGTATGAATAGTCTGATTCCGGTTATTCTGGGGATGGCAGCCGTCACCTATGGTCCAAGACTGATTCCCTTCCTGCTGATGACCCATAAGCAGGTTCCAAGAAGGCTGGATGCTTTTTTAAAATGCATACCCGTAGCCGCCATCGGAGCCTTGATCATCCCCGGTGTATTCAGTGCAACCCCTGACATGCCCCTGGCAGCAGGCTCAGGCATGGTGTTCACTATGATTATCGGGTTATGGCGTGGCGGCATTATCATACCCGTACTGGGATCAGTGGCCGTAACCTGTTTAATCTTATTTTTCGCCGGATAAAAGGGAATGCCGTGGATCAAAAATTATTAATCATGAATAATATGAAACGCCTCGGATTTTCAGAATATGAATGCAAAGCTTATTTAAAGCTTTTGGAAGACTTCCCGTTAAACGGATATACACTCAGTAAAAATTCCGGAATACCCAGATCCAGGATTTACGAAGTCTTGAAAAACCTCATCGATAAACAGATGGTATTTGAACAGGCTGAAGAGAAGAACAAACTGTACTATCCAGTGGAACCAGATGTTTTTATTAAAAAGCTTAAGGCCCATTATGAAGATGTTTTTTCCAATATATCTGAATATGCCGGTAAGCTTTACAGGGAAAAAAAGCAGGATGACAGGCTGGTTGTTATCAAGGGCCGGCAGAATATTATCAGCTTTTTGAACCTTTTAATAAAAGGCGCTGAAAAGAGGATTGCCATGTCTGTCTGGGAAGAGGAAATCCAGGAAATAACGACGGAATTGGAAAAAGCATTGAACCGCGGGGTGGGTCTCAGGGGTATTTATTTTGGAGAAAATAAACCCTATGAAACCCTGACCATCCATCGGCGGATCAAACGATATATGGAAGAGAAAAAAGAAAGATATATGTCCATCATCATTGACCGGACCCATATGCTATCCGGTATTGTTTCCAGGGGGGAAGACAGCCAGGTCACCTGGACCCGGGATGAAGGGCTTATCGAAATCAGCGAAGATTATATTGCCCATGATCTTATTGTAAATCTGTACTCTGCCTCGCTGGATGAAAAAGAATACATGGCGTTTGAGGAATTTGCCGATACGGTTCACAACCATTATTTCCACTATTCTGATGAAGAGTTTGCCGCTTATAAAAAATTAATCTGAAATATTCTTTTCTGCGAGTGGCCAAAGGGCTATTCCCAGTCAAATTCCCTTGATGTTACCGTGTCCTCCATTCTCTGGATGCGGCGTTCAATGTTTTCAAATTTTTTTTTGATTCTCCGGATGGCCGATTGTCTTGAATGGGAATAGGTATCATAAAATTCAGCATCATCTTCATCCCTCAGCGGGGAAACCGGCTCCATTTTCAGGAAAAGACCTGCCATTATATACATGACACCCACAGGCCAGAACCCGGTAAAAAGAAATAATAACAGGGTGATGATTCTCAGCCAGAAAACACTGAAATCAAAATAGTCAGCCAGGCCGCGGCAGACTCCCATGAAGATGCCCCTGCGGGACCGGTAGATGCCGCGGCTGGAGGCCAGGGTTTCAAACCGGTCCTTGAGTCCGTTGTAATGTTTCCTGCATGTTTCAAACTGGAAATTGTGTTTATATCCATGATATCGTCTCATTTGCTGAATTCCTTCCTTTTACGCTCAATCAATATGGTTTCAAGCGCTTCAACCCGTTCTTCCATTTTTGATAGCCCGTGATAGATGTCCTGGATCATCCGGGTTTCTTCTGTCTGGGCCTGTTTATTTTTCCCGGCCAGACCTCCGGACTTGGAAGCCTTGATGATACCGATGATAACCAATCCGATGGTGGCGATGATGAGGATTGCCCCGCCAATGGAGATGCCTATGACAAGTGCGTGAAACATAATCTTGTTACTCCGGTTGAGTTAGTGCCTGATAATCTATGCATCAATTTTATCATCATTTTTCAAAGATTGGGAAGATTTTAATTGATTGAGTTCGGCTTCGATTTCATCATCTGCTTCTAGGGCATCAAACTGGTTTTCAAGAGATGATGGCCTGCCGAAGTCTACAAGGTCGGCTTCCGCTTCCATCCGCTCGATCTGCTGTTCAAGCTCTTCAAATTTCTGCATGACTTCGGAGCTGTCAGCCCTGCGGATTTCCTCTCTTGCTTTTTTTTTGTGTGTAGCCCGAAGATGTCTTTGAACCAGCATCCTCTGTTTTTCCCGGGCAGATTTCAGCTTGTTTTCAAGTTCCTGTATATCATCCCTGTATTGTTCAATCATTACACTAAGTTCTGTGATTTCAGCCTGGATGACTTCAGCCTTCAGGGTATACCGTCTTTTCTCCTGAAGCGCCTGGCGTGCCAGGTTGTCTTTGCCTTTTTGAACAGCGAGTTCCGCTTTCCGGTTCCAGAAATTTTCTTTTTCGTCAACCTCATCCTGAAATCTCTGGGCTTTTTTCTGACCGGCAATGGCATTGGCACATGAGGTTTTTATTTCAATCAAGGTGTCTTCCATCTCCCTGATCATCAGCCTGATCAGTTTTTCCGGATCTTCTGCATTATCCAGCATGGAATTGATGTTTGATGCAACAATATCTTTAAACCGTGTAAAAATTCCCATTTTGTTTCTCCTTGTGTTTTGTTTTTCAGCCAACCTATTGTTTCAGTTTGTTGATAGGGTTAGCATTTTGTGTGCCAGGCAGGCCTTGTTATGAAATGCCTTTTAATATCATGCAGTTATAAATATTGACAGCTAAATTGATATCGTGGTACTATCCGCCATATATTGAGTATTTCAGCCAAATATTGATAAAAATTACAGTTATGATTTTTGGAGACAATAATGATTTTGCCGGATCAGGATCAATATCAGGACAGGGGAAAATCTTTTTCAGGGCCTGAGGCCATAGGTCAGTCAGAAACATTTATTGAATTCCAGGAGCAGATATCAAAAGTGGCACCCATCGACCGGCCGGTTCTCATCATTGGAGAGAGAGGGACAGGAAAAGAGCTTGCTGCATCAAGAATTCATTTTTTATCAAAGCGATGGTCAAAGCCCTTGGTGACTTTGAACTGTTCGGCTCTGACCCCCGGGCTTATCGGGTCTGAGTTATTCGGATATGAAAAAGGTGCCTTTACCGGTGCCACCTCCCGGAAAGCCGGCCGGTTTGAGAAAGCCTCGGATGGTACACTTTTCCTGGATGAAATCGGGGCAATTCCCATGGAAGTCCAGGAAAAAATTTTGCGTGTGGTAGAGTATGGGAGTTTTGAGCGGGTGGGGTCTTCCGATTCCGTCGATGTGGATGTCAGGATTGTGGCCGCCACCAATGCCGATCTGGAACAAATGGCACAGTCCGGGAAGTTTAAACAGGATCTTCTGGACAGGCTTTCCTTTGAGGTGGTCTATGTGCCGCCGCTGCGTAACAGGAAAGAAGATATTATCATCCTGGCGCAATATTTTGCCGGAAGAATGGCTTATGAACTCGGATGGGACGACATCCCGAAAATCTCCGGAAGTGCAGTGAAGGCACTTGAATCCTATTCCTGGCCGGGTAATATACGGGAATTGAAAAATGTAATTGAGCGGGCCGTATATAAATCTTCATCGCATAAAATTGAAGAAATCACCTTTAATCCGTTCACCTCTCCCTTCCGGGTATGCCTTGGAAACAGCGATAAAGGGATAATGAAAAAAAAGAGTGAGAATCAGGCAACGGATTCTCCTGAACTAGGGGAAGCGGATTTTATCGATCCTGTCAATCAGATTTTCAAAAAACCTTTCAAAGAGGCCATGAGGAGCCTTGAAAAGGTCATTTTATCCAGAACCCTTAAGGAATGCCGCTATAATCAACGAACGGCAGCCAAAAAACTTGGATTATCCTATGATCAGCTCAGGGGGCTTGTGAAAAAGCATGGCAGCAAAATTTAACTAAATTAGCTACGGTTCATTATAATGAACAAATCCGGTGGTGGCTGGCCAATAAAGCCCATTGGAGTCAATGCTGTAAGGATGGTAAAGAATAATAATTACATGTCCATTAATAATATATTGACCGGTCCTGGATGTATCATACCCGGCAATGTGTTCATGACGATGAACAAAATTGCCGGAATAATTCCAACCCTTGGAAAATGCAAAGATGATAAGAATGGAGGTCTTTTTCCCCATTGCCTGCAAGCAATGCGAGAACCCGCCCTGTCTTGCAACCTGTCCCAAAGAAGCGATCTACAGGGATGACAACCTGAACCGGGTGCTGATCGACCGCAAAAAATGTGGGGGGTGCAGCATGTGCGTGTCTGCCTGCCCTTTTGGGGCAATGAAGCTGGATAAGCTTAAGGCTAAATCCTATAAATGCGATCTGTGCAGCGGTGAGCCTGAATGTGTAAAAGTCTGTAAGCCGGCTGCCATAGAATATAAAGATGTTGAAATGCTGAAGATGCCCAATATGTTCCATGCAGCCCGGAATCTGTCACGGCTGATAAAATCTTAGGCTAAGTCAGGAGAAATCACAGGAGATACGGATATGTCCTTTTTTAAAGTAAATGAAAACTGCAATGGGTGCCTGGCCTGTGTACAGAACTACCCGGCAAGTGCCTTGAATTTTTATGATGAAGCAGACAACCGCAAGATTCTGCATAATATGGCGCTTTGTGCAAGATGCGGGCACTGTTGGAGAATCTGTCCCCAGGATGCCATTGAATTTAAATATCTGATCACCGGCAGATTCGATCTGGTAAAAACTCTGGAGCTGCTTCACTGCAAAGTATGTGGTGTGCCTGTTTACACAACCGGCCTGGGCGATACAGTTTCAAAAAAGACCCGGAAGGATATTGAAGCCCTTTGTCCGGATCATAAGGGTTCTGAGCCTGTAAATGTATGGAAAAAGCTTACCTCCAAGAGAGTTTCAAAATAGGAGAGGATTATGATAGTCGGCGAACATAAGCCAATTGAAGAAATCATTGAATCGGTAAAAGAATATTCAAATGTGCTTGTGGTCGGATGCCAGACCTGTGTGGCAGTCAGCCTGACAGGAGGGGACAGGCCTGTTGTTTTCTATCTCCGCTTCAAGCGTTTTCATGCTTTTTTTATTTTTCCTTTAGTTTGCCGATAACCGGGTATTTGATTTTCTGTTTAAGCTGAAGTGAATTAAAATTGATGTCAGGGTTATATTTTTTTAACAGCCAGAACGGGACTTCGAGTTCATTTTCACAAAGACGCCAGATATTATCCCCGTTTTTAATTTCATAGGTTTCAACTCCGGTGATGGAAAAAGACCCGAAAAAGTCTTCTTCAATTTCTTTATGAAATTCAAAGCGCTGTTCTTCAAATTGCTGGGATGTTGTTTTTTTCAGTGGAATTTTAATTGTCCGGTCAATGGGAATGGTATCTTTCACCTTGAATGCATTCAGCTTGCGGATTTCCTGGGATGAGACTTTCAGCCATCCGGCATAATGGCCCAGGGTTTCCTCTGCTTCAACCTTGATGACACCGATAGGGAGACCCCCTTTTTTTTCAATCTGAAGTATTTTGATATCGCTCATATCAATCCTGGGATTGATGGCGACCACATCTGTCAAAGGTTCGGCAATGGAATCAAAAATCGGATCGGCCGGTGGTTCATACCCAGGGGTTGCAGCAGCTCCAATCATGGGGTCAAGTCCGGTAGCCGGTTTGATCAGATCAGGCGCGGGTAATCCTTTTGATTCCTGTTCCGGATTTGATAAGACCACAGGCTCGGAAGACGGGACCGGTATTTTTGTTTTATCCGGTTCTTTTTTTGCTGTAATAATTTCATCCCTGACCGGGATTCTTAAATTCTGTCCGATAAAGAGAGCGGCCTTGCGGCTCAAATCGTTTGACCTTATCAGGTCATTCAGCTTGATGGAATAGAGCCTTGCAATGGAACTGGCCGTATCTCCCTTCCGGACCTTGTGGAATCTGCTGGGTTTCTGGCCGGATTTATAAAGGCCGGCCATCCGGTTGTCTATTTCATGGATGGAAAAAATTTTCGGAAGTTTGAGATTGAATCCTTTGGGTATGTATTTCTTCTCCGTGAAAACAGGGGGTCTTAGGGATGGGTTAAGGGTCTGGATGTCTTCAATGCTGAGGTTGAATTTATCCATCAGGTCTTTTACTGTCAGAAACCCCTTTGTTTTGACTGTCTGAAAAGCGGCAGGGTTTTGAAACCTGAGATTTCCGAAATGTTTTTCATGGTTTTTTGCAACAATCCGGGCTGCCAGAAATTCAGAATAAAAATTTCTTGAAGCAAATTTAAACGAGGGACCCTGGTATGTTTTAAAAATGTTTTCATAATTTCCAGCCGCATTTTTGGCCCTCAGCATACCTGTTAGCCCATGGTTATAAGCAGTAATGGCAAGGGGCCATTCTCCCAGTACCTGATAGTTTTTTTTCAGGAGCCGCGCGGCCGCATCTGTTGAAATATAGGGGTCGCGTCTTTCATCCACTACATAATCGATATTCATATATATTTTTCCGGTTTCATGGGTGAACTGCCAGATGCCGGCAGCGCCCAGCTTAGAATAGGCTTTGAAATTATAGGAAGATTCAACACAGGGAAGATAGACAAGATCTGCCGGCAGTCCATGGGATTTAAAAATTCTTTTGAATTCATCCAGAACGGCTCCGGCTCGAATGAGTCCTTCCTTGAATTCTTTGCTGAGCCCGGTCTGGCACCGGATGTTTGAAGCGGCAAGTTCAAAATGCGCAGGTGTTGCATGCTGTCCGAACAAGGAAGCCACCCTGGTTTCTTCGTCTGAAGAGGGGGGGGGCTCTTTTGAAAGTTTTAGCAGAATTTCTCTATATTTTTGAATAGCCGCTGTTTTGATTTTCTGGTTGCAGGAGTTAGCAGACACGGTTTCCGATGAGCCCAACTGGACGACTTCATAGATGATGGAAGGATTATTGATATCATGGATAACCCCATGGGATTTGGAATATTTGGTAAAAATGGAGATCCAGAAATCCACATTGGGTTTAATGGCCGGATAAAGAGGAAATTCATTGTCGCTTGTTTCAGTGATGGCTGCCTGGGCCGGTGAATGCTGAAAAAAACAAACACCGAAAACCATTAAAAAAATGATTAAAATGGTTTTTATAAAACGTTTTTTGGCGTTTATTTCACACCAACAAGAGTCCGTCATAACATCTCCCTGTTCAGATGGTTGCCGAGCATGAATTTGTGAAAAGGAACGCTAACACAATCCTCAGGGTTTTGAAAGTACGGGCATTAAATATTTAAAGGGCCAAAATGGTATCTGCGAGTTTGCCTATGGCTGTTTGAATGGTTTTTTCATCAGCCATGGTGTAATTCAGACGCATAGTTTCGATTCCTTCGGTTTCATCCGTGAAAAAGAATTTCCCTGGTACAAAGGCAACCCCGTTTTCAATGGCCTTATGATATAACCGGATCATATCAAATCCTTCAGGGCCTTTTACCCATAAAAACATACCGCCGTCTGAGGGAGAACAGACAAACTCTTTGGGCAGGTGTTCATTTATGGCAGACATCATGGCTGCTTGTTTGGGTTTGTAAAGGCTGATGATTTTGGGCAGATGGGTTGAAAGATAATTACCTTCCAGATATTCTGCAGCCAGGGCCTGGTTAAAAGTGCTGGTATGAAGATCTATCCCCTGTTTTACCAGGACCAGCCATTTTCTCAAAAATTCCGGGGCCGCATAAAATCCGATTCTCAATCCTGGCGCAAAAATTTTGGAGAGGGTGCTGACATAGATGACATGATCCTCTGCCATGGTTTTGATCGCAGGCAGATTTTCCCCTTTATACCGGAGGGCGCTGTAGGGATCATCTTCCACCAGAAGGGCATTGTATTTTTTAATGATGTCCGCAATCTTTATCCGCCGATCCAGGGTAATGGTTCTGCCGGTTGGATTCTGAAAGGTCGGCACCAGGTAAATAAATTTAATTTTATGGGTTTTCAGGGTTGCTTCAAGGGATTCCGGTATAAGGCCGTCATCATCCATGTCCATGCGGACATAGGTGGGTTCATAGGGATTGAAGGCGGAAAGGGCTCCCAGATAAGTAGGGGCCTCCAGGGCGATTTTGTCCCCTTTGGAGATGAGAAGCTTGGCTATGGCATCCAGGACCCCCTGAGATCCGGAGGTGATATTGACAGCGTCGGGAGGGGTTTTTATCCCACGGGATTCAAGCAGAACAGACACCTGTTCTCTTAAAGGGAGAAAGCCTTCGGTAAGATCATATTGAAATGCACCGGATGAATATTTGGTTAAGACTTTGTCAGTCAGTTCTCTGAAAATTTCCATGGGAAAGCTTTCAGGAGACGGAATGCCGCCTGCAAGGGAAACCACGCCGGGTCTGGCTACAACTTTTAAAATTTCCCTGATGGCATTGGCTTTCATCAATTCTGTCCTGTCTGCAAGAAGGGCTTGATAATCCATACTATTTCTCCTGAAAGGCGGAGATCTTAAATTAGGATCTCCGGCCGGATCAAAGGGGTTCATCCTTAATAATTTTAAACGATCATGACCACAAATTAGCATACTGGAACGGAATTAACAGATACAGATTTATGAAAAAACCGCCATAACACATTGCCTGTATTAGAGCCGGTCGATGGGAATATTGGCGAGCTGTTCCTCAAGATAATCATCCATAAGGTCTTTATATTTGTCTTCGGGGTATTTTTTTGCGCAGGACCTGCAGCAGAAATAAATTTTTGTTCAGGTTCTTTTAATATAGAGCTTCCCGCCGCAGGAGAGGCATTTTTCTTTTATATCATGCAAAAGGTTTATCCTTTATCTTTTAATGTCTTGAAGCTAAAATAAGGCCAAACCGGATAAAAGTCAAAAATTATAAAAATCAGGCATAAAAGGAGTATTCATCATCCATGGAAAAGAATGAGGACAGATACAGGCGCAATTATCCCATTTCCTGGGAGCAGCTTCACAGGGATTCGAAAGCCCTTTCATGGCGGCTCCATGATATGAACCAGGTCTGGAGAGGCATTGTCGCCGTCACGCGGGGAGGACTTGTTCCGGCAGCGGTCATTGCCCGGGAACTTGGTATCCACCATATTGATACGGTCTGTATTACCAGCTACAACTGGCAGAATCAGGGTGAAACAAAAATTTTAAAGGCGGTTGAAGGGTCGGGCAGGGATCTGTTGATTATTGATGATCTGGTGGATACAGGGTCCACTGCAAAAATTGTGAGGAAAATCTTACCCGAGGCATATTTTGCAACCGTTTATGCCAAACCTGCGGGAAAACCCCTGGTGGATGCCTATGTGACGGAGGTGAGCCAGGACACCTGGATTCTTTTCCCCTGGGATTCGGAATCCCAATTTGTGGAACCTATTGCCGGGAAATAAAAACAGGCCCTGCCCGAAAAACCGGATTGCTTTTCCAGGCAGGACAGAAGGGAACTATTTTTTCTTATCCATAATGTTTTTATGGGCCATGAGGCGGATGGCGTTGATCTTGATAAAACCTTCCGCATCTTCCTGATTATAGCCGCCGGCAATATCCATGGAGGACATATCCTGATTATAAAGTGAAGACGGGCTGGTTCTGGCAATGGGGTAAGCCGTGCCTTTGAACAGTTTCAGGGTTACTTCTCCGTCAATGACTTCCTGGCTCTTGTTGATGGCCACCATGAGAAACTCCATTTCAGGGCTGAACCAGAATCCGTAATATACCAGCTCTGCGAATTTGGCAGACAGCATGTCCCGGAGCCGCATGACTTCCCGGTCCATGGCAATGCCTTCAATATCTTTATGGGCGACATGGAGGATGGTTCCGCCGGGAGTTTCATAGACTCCCCTTGATTTAATCCCCACAAACCGGTTTTCAACCATATCCAGCCGGCCGATCCCGTTTTCCCGGCCCATCTGGTTGAGGTATTCAAACAGCGCCAGGGGATCGGTCTTGATTGTGTTGTCATTCAGATTGGTCACTTTAACCGGGATACCGTCCTTGAATTCGAGTTTGATCTTTGTCGGGGTATCCGGTGCTTTTTCCGGGGCAACGGTATGCGAATAAATGCTTTCTTCACATTCATGGCCCGGATCTTCAAGGATTCCGGCTTCATGGGAGATATGCAGAAGATTGTCGTCTTCACTATAGGGTTTGGACGCCGACTGTTTGGTCGGGATGCCGTGTTTTTCCGCATAGGCCAGAAGATCGGTCCTGCCTTTGAAAGTATTTAAAAATGCCGTATTCTTCCAGGGAGCAATGACTTTGATTTTCGGGTTCAGGGCATAATAGGACAATTCAAACCGGACCTGGTCGTTTCCTTTTCCTGTTGCGCCATGGGCCACAAACTCGGCCCCCACTTCCTTTGCAATTTCGATCTGTTTTTTGGCAATCAGGGGTCTAGCAACCGCGGTTCCGAGAAGATAGCGGCCTTCATAGATGGTATTGGCCTTAAACACAGGAAAGATATAATCCGTGACAAATTCTTTTTTCATGTCCACGATGAACACTTTTTTTGCGCCGATTTTCAATGCTTTTTGTTCGGCAGCCGCAAAATCTTCTTTCTGTCCGATATCGGCCATATAGGCATATACGTCATACCCTTGTTCCAAGAGCCATTTCAGTATGACCGAGGTATCAAGTCCGCCTGAATAGGCCAGAACAACTTTTCCTTTTAACATGGGGTCTCCTTTATTTTTTTAAATTCCAATCAGGGTCAAATAGTATGGCCTATTAATGAAGAAAAATACTCAATTAGTCAAGGGGATGGGGTTTTTTATGGGACTCTGGAAGAGGAAGCAGGACCATCACTTAAAGCGCCGCCGGGGCAAAGACTCACGCATTCGGGTTGTCCGCTGCACAGGTCACATTTGTACGGAAGGGTTTTCCTTTCGGATTGGAAAATCGATTCATGGGGGCAGGCCGAAACACATGATCCGTACCCGGTACAAAATTCGGAAGTCCATTCTATAAAATATTGGGAAGACAAAAAAACCTCCTGAATGGAGTGTTTGAGGGTTAAAATAGTAAGAACCGGACCGCCGGATAATTATCCATCCCGCCTATGCCTGTTTAACCAGGCCCCTGTTAAGATTCAGGTTGATCATGAGTCCAAGCGTCCTGATGGTCTCATCCGTGTCAAAGACCTCGGCCCTTAAGGAGAATGACAACACGGACAGATAGCTGGAAAAAAGACACAGGGAGAGAAGACTGCTGTCTATCTCTTTTCTGATTTCATCGCGATTTTTTGCAGTTTGTATCATCTCTTCCAGCTTGAATAAGAATTGCTCTATCTGAGAATCCATGATTTTTTTCCAGGTCACCTCAACCACAAGAATATTTCCAATATAGGTTTTTGACAGGTTGGGGCGTTCGGCATAATGCCAAATCAGCTGCCCGGCAATATGGAGAAATTGGTTTTCAAAAGAGATGTCCTCCGGCAGGGTATTAAAGGCATTCGTCAGGGCTTTTTCAATCCCTTCATACAGGCAGGCAGCCAGAAGATCCGATTTGTTTGTAAAATGTTTGAATATGGTGCCGTATCCCATTTCCGCTTCTCCGGCAACGGCTCTCATCGTTGTTCCGCTAAAGCCCAGTTTTTCGAACAGATTGCCGGCTGATAGTAAAATCAGATCTCTGGTTTCGATTTTTTGTTTTTCTCTATGCTTAGATGGTCCTTTTTCCAGTTTATTTTTATTGCTCATGAAATCTCCTTTTGGTGATCATGATCACATGAAATGAAATTCACAGGCAAATCAAGGAAAATTCTTTAAAAGAATGTCGGTTCTCAGAGTTTTATCCTATTATGAAACAACAAATGAGTTTAGTTTGGCCGCCAGGTCTTTATGCCCTGAAGTTTCAAAACCTGCATGGATGGATTTTAAAATTTCCCGGATAATGCCGGTTTTGGGCCTTGGGGAAAGCATCTGAACCTCAATGGTTTTGATGTCCATGAGGAATTCTTCGATCTGGGAGTAGGGCATCCGGCTGTCGGTCATATGTTTCTTTATTTCCGGCAGGATGATGTCAAGGGCAGCACGGCCCTGATCATCTATCACCGGGCTGTTGCCTAGGGATAAGGAGGCATCGGGGCCGGCATCGATTTTGATCTCCAGAACGGCCATCCCTTCACGGGTGATCCCGATGCCGCCGGAAAGGGTTTTTAGTTCTGCAAACCCTTGTATATAAAGGCTTTCCGCCATTGACCCGGCATCGTTTTTTTCCAATCCGAGGGATTGCCCCACCTCATACATGGAGACCTGGGCATCAGGATCTCCGCCTGTCCGGTTATACAGCTCATATAAAAAGGCTTTTGCTTCAGGGCTGACCGTTACCATGTCGTTCTTCCTTTGTTTATGTAATTTTTCAGATTTTTTGATCATACCATGGATCATGGGTCAATGACATATAAAACAGGCATGATGAAAACATGAATTAAATTTGCCTGATGCCTGCCCTATAATAATTAATATCCATTTTTTAAATGCCATGTAGTTTAATTGACGGGTTCAACAGATTTCAGGAGGGATACAAATGACATTGATACTTAAATCCGATGCATTTGGCAGCGGGCAGGAAATTCCTGTTCAATATACCTGTGAAGGAGAGGATATCTCTCCTGATTTAAGATGGGAAAAAAGTCTCTGAAAATACAAAAAGCCTTGCGCTGATCGTTCATGACCCCGATGTACCAAGCCCTGACAACCCGAAACGGATCTGGGTTCCCTGAGCCCTGTACAATCTTGCCCCGGACACCACAGGCCTTGCCCGGGATATTTCCGTGGATGAACTTCCACCAAAAACCCTGGAAGTGACTAAAATCTTCCAGGGTGGTCTGTTTAATCCTCCCCATCTCTATTTTTTTAATTGATGTCACATGCGCCGGATCGAATCCACAATAAACGGGGTACACCGGATGGCAATACTTTGTTTTTTGACCCAGATCCGGACCATTGATACGGATTCTCCGGCAAGCGTGGTTATATTGGGGAGATCTTCGGCAAAAACAATATCCTTAGCCCTGAATTCATAATAAAACGTATTGTCGGAAAACGGATCAGCGATCAGTATCACCCGGGTCGCATCATGAGGATGCTTGCGAGGTGACCCGGAAAACGGGGTATACTTTGTTTTATCAAACCCCTGAGGTCGTACAGCGGTTTGAATCTCAAATTTCTCCTTTAGTTCAAGAAAATTTACAATGGCCATAATCAGTCTCCTTTATTGAAAATTCGAAATTTCATGAGTTTGATACAGTATTATAAATCGGAAAGAACAAAAAAAAATATGAAAAAAAATAATTCCCTTAATTTAATTACAATAAAAATAGTTTTCAATATGTGTCCTTGTTCAGGATGGATTATCTTATTTTTTTTCGGAAGCTGAACCGTATCCAGGGTGCTTGTTTTGCCACCTCCGGGCCGGGCGCTACCAATGTTTCAACAGGGGTTGGCGCAGCCTTTATCCGGCTTTTCCCGGAAAGATTTTAAAGGTATTGTTCAATTCGACAAATCAAAATAAGGAGAAAACAATGGAAGCATTATTGATAATTGATATGCAGACGGGATTATTTTTAAATACCCCGCGGTTTGATGCCAAAACCATCATCAGCCGGATATCCAGTTATTTTAGGGATACGGATAAGCCTGTGGTGTTTATCCAACATGACGGAACCAGGGAAGATTATCTTTTTCATGGTTCCCCTGACTGGGAGGTACTCCCGGATCTCATAAAAAGTGAAACCGATATGTTTATTGAAAAGACTGCCAATGATGCATTCTACAGAACCGGATTGAACAGCTATCTTCAGCAGAAAGGGATTGAAAACAAATGGAATCTTGATAAAGACAGTATATGAAGCATCGGTTCGGGGTTCAACTTATTCCATATAGTGTTTAAATATCTGTTCATGTGAAATATAGAGTTCCCGTTCAGGGTCCATCAGGTATTTCCGGATGGCATTGACCCGTCGGATAATTTCTTGTTCCGCCCTTTTTCTCATTTCTTTTTTTGTCTCAATAATGGTTTCCTTGAGCATGGGTGTTCTTTCAGCCGCAGAATATTTTTCACTTTTCAGTCTGATCCGCATATCAATCAATATCTCGAGCTGCCGGGTATGGTTTTCGTCAAGAAACAGGACTTCGGGGATGAGATCGGCAAAATGGGTAACGGCAATAATATCTTTTTTCCGCTGCCAGTATCCCATGAGAAATTCCGGTTCAAGGTCTTTATAATTCTGCAGGGGCATGTACATCCGCCGAAGGTACAGGAGGACCTTTTCGGTTTTTTTCCTGTGCCCGCCAATGATAACGGAACCGCCCACTTCATCTTTTCTGACACCCTTGGTCCATGGCGCTCCTGTGATCCCGAAATCAATACACAGGGGAATCCTTAAAAGGGCAGAGAGGGTATTTAAGGCCAAGGCGTAACCGGCCGAGGGTCCACCCACATTGTAAGAGGCGGATAGGAGCTGATGATGAAGGGAATATCGCTGCAGAAAATCGCCGAAAATCCATGGAATGCTGAAATCCGGAGCCAGTTCCTGTATATAATTTTTGACCATGGTCAGGGCTTCCTGGGCAGACTGTTTTGTCATCTGGACGGCCATGTCCATTTGAGCCATATTGGATGCAGACGAGGAAACAGCACCGGTCACGATAATGGGTGATCCTTCCACCCGACCAGTGAGACTCGTGGCAATGGGCAGAAGCATTCCTGAAACATCGTTGGCACCCGCACCAATGATAAACCCGACCTGGGGCTCCTTGCTCAGTTCCGTTTCCAGGAATTCATTGAGTTGAACAGATCCTTTTCTCACCGGGCTCTGGGATATTTCCCGCCGGGCAGATTCAAGATGAGCTTCCACAATGGGGTAATCTTCTTCAGAAGCAATGTGGTCCACATTGGAAAGGATCAGATCATAGTGCTCAACAAAATTTTTAATATCATGTTTTATCTTTGATTTGATCAAAGGAGGTGCTTTGACGGCATCCAGTATACCGATGATGGTTTTAAAATTCAATTTGATAAAATCGCATTTTTCCAGGGAGGTGGAGGTTTTAAGCTGCCTGAGTTTTAAAAGCACTTTGTATTCCGTGCTGCAAAGTGCGATGGCCTTTTCGGTAAAGGAGGTATAATCGGCCGGTGTATTGCAGATCCCCTGAGCGGTTTCAATGATTTTCTCAATTTCAAATTCCCGTTTATGGGGAAGGGCTTCAAATTGTTTTCTGATAATGTCAAAGATGTCCTTTTGACTCATATATCCCGATATTTCAAGGGTTTTCAGCCTTTTTGAACGGATCAGGGCAGGGTCGAGAATATCCAGCCGGTTGGTGGTCAGGACCGTAAATACCTTGTTGATCGGGATCTCCCCGTCAATGATATTTAAGAATTTATTGGTCAGGGCATCGGAGGGCTGGCCGCCGGTGGCGCTTCTTCTCGGTGCCAGGGCATCCCCTTCATCAAAGAAGATGATGGTGGGTGCGATCATCTTGGCAATATCATATACTTTTTCAAGATTTGAGACCGCACCATGGACCGGGCTGGAAGGGTCCTGAAGGGCCGTGGGGCTGGTTGCAATATCATGAACCCTTAAATTGGAAGAAAGCCAGGTCCTGACCAGAAAGGTCTTGCCGCTGCCGGGCGGGCCGGTGAGCACAACACCCTTGTCCTCACTGATACCGTAACTGAAGCAGTTGTTGGCCATTTCTGAAAATTTATCCTTGATATCTCCCACATACTCGTCCCATTGAACCGTCCGGTCCATGCGGTCGACAACCTTGCTGTAAAGTTCACCATAGACATTTTTGGCAACCAGTTCAAATGCACTCCGGATCAGGATACCGTTGTCCAGGAAATTAAGGAGAAAATCCCCCCGGATATGGATAATGGATTCAATGAGTTTTCTGACATAGGCCGGGCTGATTTTAAGGCTTCGTTCTTTAAATACGGAATAGATTTTTTCAGCAGCATGATCAAGCTTGGTGCAATCCTCTGTGTATTGTGTCGGAATCTGGTGCCGTTTGATTTCAAGAAAGATGATTTTTTTAAGATTCCCGGCATTCATCCAGTATTTTGACATATCAATGATACAGCCTTTTTCCACAAACCGCCGATATATGGCGGAATCAAACCTGTGGGTCTGATCTGAGGTGGCAATGACAAAACAGTCTCTTCTCCCATCAATGATTTCATCCAGAACAATATTGGAGGTGTCAATCAAGGTCCGCTGCTGTTTCTCAGCACCTCCGCTCCCATAGCTGCTTTCCGATTTCCCAAAGGCGGAATGGGCTTCTTCGATATGCCGGATGGAGGTGATTTTGGGGTGGCCCATGGCCCGTTTAAAATAATTTCCAGGTTCTCCTGACAGGGCCGTCTGGTAATCATTGGGTGTGATAATGGAGGAATCAACCGGGATGCCCCGTTCTTCAAAATATGTCAGGTTGCTCATGATACGTTTTTTAAAAATGAATCGCAATACCGGAATCCCGGCAAGACGGCTGTAAAAGATCTGTTTTCTTTTTCTGGCGATTTTCATGGCAAATTCAGGGTCAACATCGGCAAGGCTGGTAAAAAGGCTGTGTTTTGCAAGAATTTCTTTTTTCTTCTTTTTCCAGTCAATGGTTGGGATCACTTCATTTCTGAACACCACTTTTTCAAGCGCTTCCCTTACCGTTGCACTCTTGCCGCTGCCTGAGGAGCCTTCAATCAGAACAATGGGTGCTTTGGGGACACCGGGATCTTCAATATGCTCTTTTCTGATATGGGCACGGTATATTTTATCAAATGTTTCTTCCAGCTCAAACGGGACATGAAGATCTGTCAGATCCTTATCCAGAACGGCAATCAGATAGTGATATTCAACCTTGGCCAGTTCTTTTTCAATGATCATATCCCAGGATGCACCCGGGTTGGTTTCTCCTGAATATAAAAACCTTTTTTTCCAGTCCCTTAAAATTTCAGGATTGTTCAGGACATTCATTTTTCTTGTTCTTCTTTTCATGAAAAATAAAAAGAAAAAAGATTCTTTCAGAAAAGAAATAAAGGGATGGGGCGGTTTATACTGATTCAGGCGGGATCGGACAAAGGCCTTGGTGTCATAACTCCATGTCGCAACAAGTGCTTCAATCTTTTTTATGGAGTCTTCCGAAAGCCGGATAAATATCTTTTCTTTGGTGGTTCTTTTTGCCATCGTCGTCTCCCCAGGCCGATTCTTTTGCTGCTAAGGTTTGTCCGACCCGGCTGCCGCAGGGTCTTCTTTTTTTGCGCCGGCTTCTTCAGGCATTATTTTTTCTTTCATGAGGTCTTCGGGCAAGGTTATGGCAGGTGCCGAGCCAAGGCCGTGAAGGACAAAGGTTTTCTGGCCGGATTCATTTTTTTCATAGGCAGAGGCCCATTTCTGCTGGGAAAGAAAGTCAAATAAGGCCGGGTTTACACCCTTGGTGTCTGTTCTGCCAAGTGCCCTGTGAAGGGATTGGATGCCATCTAGATAAGCCTGGTAAAGTTTTCTTATCCGTTCAGCTTCCTGGTCGGCGGCATAATTTTCAGCCTCGGCAATCAACTGGCGCCGTTTTTTTTCTTCCGTGGCTTCCACGAGTTTGTCTCCGAATCGCGTTTCATTGAGGACAAAACTTACCACTTCTATGCCGTATTTCCTTTCGATGGTGGGGCCGTCCTTGTTGATGGGGCGATTTTTCAAAGCTTCGAAAATTATTTCTTTTATTTTTTCTCTTTCACTGATCAGCTTATTGACTTCCTGTGCCTGGAGGGTATCCTTGGCAATACCGTCGTAATCTCCCTGGAGAAGAAGCTCAGGGGACAGGTTCTCGATTCCCCAGATATTCAAATCCTTTATTCTAAAGGTCATTGACGCAGAGGTCCAGAGCGCGACATTTTCCTTTGAAATGATTTTTATGGGATCAGCGCTCCCTCCCAGATACAGGTTCTGGTTCATCAGGGGAACAACTTTTTCAAGGCTGGTAAAAAACGGGAGCCTGAAATGCCAGCCCACTTCTGTTACAGACCTTCTCTTGCCGCCGAGCTGTTCAAGGATGACGGCATAATTGAGTTTGACCTTGTATATGACCTTTGTTGAATAGACAACGGCTACAAAAGAGTAAAAAAATGCAATGATAAAACAGACAAGAACCATGATTCGAATGAAATTCATCACCCTTGCACGCTGCAGAAATACCTCTGAGGGTACTTCCTTCAAGGCTGTTCCTTTTGTCATGAAAACCTCCGGGACATGAAATGTATTCTGAAATCTAAAAAATGTTTAACCGCTAATTAAAGAAACGTATTACTGAATCCGCAGTCAGATGAGAAAATATCCGTATGAATATCATAAATTTAAGTCAACTATACATCAAGACCCAAACTGAGTCAAAAATTATTTACAGGAATCAAAGACCCTGTAAAGGGGAATCATATCACCGGTATCTCCCGGATAGAGGAGATAAGGTCCTTGATATGATGCAGTTTTGTTTCCGGGTTCATGAAAACCATGCGAAGATACCGGGCCCCCTTCAATTCCGTAGAGGAAAGATAAAAAGAACCCTCCTCAATCAGCCGGTCTCTTACCCGGATCTGGACGTCATCGGGCGCCTTCAGGCGAAAACAGAGGATATTGCTTTCCGGTTTTACAGGAACTTCAAAATCAGGCTGGGCACTGATATAGTCAAAGGCCTCACGGGCAAGGTCATAGGTGGCATCAATATAGGCTTCAATGTTTTTTTCACCCAGGGCTGCCAGTGTCATGAAAAATTTCAATCCCAGGCCGGCTTTTGTACATTCCATGCCCTGCCCCAGGAAATCAAACCCGGGATTTTTTTTGTCATGGAAAAGATAACCGGCTTTGGATTGAAATGTCTGATCCAGGTCAAGGGCGTCTTTCACAAGCAATGCTGCGCAAACCGTAGGAGTTCTAAGCATCTTGTGGGCGTCGATGATGACGGAGTCTGCCTTTTCAATACCTTTTACAAGTGTTTTACAGGTCTTGGAAAAAAGGGCGGCCCCGCCATGAGCGCCATCCACATGGAACCATATGCCTTTTTCGTTGCAGAAATCGCCGATCTCGCTGATGGGATCATAAAGTCCTGTGCCGGTGGCGCAGGCATTGGCAACCAGAGCGACAATCCGGCGGCCTTGGCCCACGGCTGCCTGAAAAGAGGTTTCAAGTTTTGATACAATGACACGGCCATGGCTGTCCGTTGCAAGGGGCCGGACGTTTTTTTCTCCAATGCCGGTGATTCCGGCTGCTTTTGCAATGGAATAATGGGATGCCTCGGGTGCAAGGATAGTGATATCAGATGAGGTACCGTTTTCCCGGATAGTTGAATCCAGATGGTTTCGGGCCGCTAAAAGCGCCGTCATATTGGCCAGGGACCCGCCATGGGTTAATATACCTGCACTGTGCGGATAAGTCAGCCGGTTTTCGATGTCCGGCGGCATGGGCTCCCAGCCGATTTTCAAAAGGAGGTAATTGACCATGAAAAATTCAATGGCAGCGGCTGCCGGGCCCATTTCATAAATGGACATGGCATTGTTTGTAAATCCGTCGATAAAGGAGCCCAGGGCCCCGGTGGGATGAGGGATGCCTACCTGATGGGCCAGATAGCCCGGATGATGGAGTCGTGTGGTATTGTCGAGATAGGTTTTTAAAAATTCATCCAAAGATTCCCCTGTCAGATCCCCGTTTTTGATATGGGAGGCAAGATCCAATTCCTTATGAAGGGTTTTGATGCTTTGCTGGCGGATTACTTTTTTTTCTTTTCCGATGCTCTCGTTGTAATAGGTCTCAAGGTTGTTTAAAACCTGTCTGCCGTTATCATAAAAACTCATGGTTTACTCCTGATTTTTTATTAACTGATTCTTTTTGGCTGCTTCCCAGCCGATCAATGCTTTTTTCCTGTCCCGGCCTTCCCCGTAATTGCCCAATTCCCCTATTTTCCGGATCACCCGGTGACAGGGAATGAGAAAGGGGATGGGATTTTTCCCAATGGCGGTGCCGACCGCCCGTGTTGCTTTGGGAAGGCCTATATGCCTTGCAATGTCCTCGTAGGTGACCGTGCTTCCCAATGGTATTTTCGTGAGTGCTTCCCATACTTTGATCTGGAAATTGGTGCCCCTGACATAGAGGTGAAGCGGTGCACCGGCCGATTGGTCATTAAAGGGAAAAACAAGACCAGCCAGATTTTTTATTGCTTTATGATCCATTTTCAGGGAAGCTCTGGGCCATTGTGACAAGAGATGATCTTCAAGATCCCTTATCGTATTGCCCCTGACAAATTTCAGGGCACAGATTCCCCGTGGGGTATAGGCAATCATGCAGTCTCCAAAGGGTGATGGGGAAATGCCATAGACAATTTCAAGCCCCATTCCCCTGGATTTATATTCACCCGGCGTCACTGCCTCACATTGGATAAAAAGGTCATGAAGCCTGCCCGGGCTTGACAGCCCGGCATCATAGGTCACATCCAGAAGGTTTTTGGATTCATCCAGGAGTTTTTTGGCATATTCTTTTGTCAGATACTGGAGGAATCGTTTGGGGCTGATTCCCACCCATCTTGAAAAAAGTTTCTGGAAATGAAATTCACTTAGGTTCACTGATGCTGCGACAACCGCAAGGGAGGGTCGGGCGTTATAATTCTCTTCAATGAAATGAATGGCCTTTTCAACTATTTCATAATCCAAAGACCACTGTGGGTTTATGTCTTCTTTGTCTTGCATCTGTTTTATCCTTAATTTTTATTACAGAGGTAATATAAACAAACTAGAGCGGTTTTTCCACCCGATTCTTGCGATTTTATTCATACCGCCTTATCCCAAACCTTTCTGCTGCCAAAAAAGTATTTTAGCTTGATAATTTCAGGGGAAACAGCCATACTTTGACATTAAATTTTTAACTATCTCCTTTTTAATTATGACATCAGAAAAAACTGCCGCGGCAATTAAAAATTTTACCGAAACCACCTGCCCTTTTACATCGGTCAAGATTAAAAAAAGTCCGGAATGGGCTGATATTCCCCTGACAAAAGACTATCAGGTAACATTTGAGCTGGTCAATGACAATATCCTTTCCGCTTTTCCTAAAGGCAGGGTCAGCCTGAAAGGAACCATCGCCCTTTTTCAAAATTATGACCGGTTTCTTGAAAGCGTAAACCTTAAGAGCAAACCATATATTGAAATCTCCGATTACAGTAAGCTCACTAATATCCCGTCCAAAAGGACCCGGCTCAAAGTCCTGAGCCTGTTGATGGAAAAAGCTGAAGCAAACCTATTAATCGGTCATTTTGTATACAATGTTCCCAAGCATATCCGGTGGCTGTATAATATCGGCACAAAGCTCAAATCACCCGGTATCCCTATGGTGGCTCTGGATACCTATGAAGAGGCGGTCAAGGCATCCCTGGATGTGTTGAATAAGACGCGTATCAAAATCCGGCCGCTTTCTTTCATGCAGCGGTTATTCAGCCGGTTCAGACCCGGAGCCCGCCTATTGCGGTATTCTGATGAAATTTTAAGGTATATGGGATCCATCAACTGGGACCAGGAAGGAACCCAGTTTGAAAATATCCCGGATTCCCATCCGTTTAAATCGGTTTTTGATGCCCTGACCGTGCTTAAAACAGATATGGAACAAACTTTTCATGAGCGCCAGAAAATACAGAAGATTTATAAGGCTCTTTTTAACCATATTGCCGACCCGGTGATCGTATTTGAAAAAGAAAGACATTTCATTCTTGATTGCAACAATGCGTTTTTAAATGTGTACGGCTATACCCGGGAAGAAATTTTAAACATGACACCATATCAGCTTCACCCAAAAGAGGAGTTTGAAAAGGTTAACCGGAACATTGATTCAAAAACCGTAGATACGCCGACCCAGTATACCCATATCACAAAATCCGGGCAGAAAATGGATGTGGAAATCAGGACCGATGAAACCGAGTACCAGGGCCGCCCTGCCTGGATCAGCAATATCAGGGACATTTCCGCCCGAAAGCAGATGGAAAACGAACTTCGTAAACACCAGGATGAGCTTGAGAAACGGGTTGAAGAAAGAACCCATGCGCTTGAAGAGGAGATTGCCGAACGAAAACAGACCGAGACCAAGTTCAAAACCCTGTTTGAGTCCAGTTCGGATGCCATTGTCCTCATTGATCAGAACAAATTCTATGATTGCAACCCGGCAGCCCTCCATATTTTTGAGTGTGATAAAAAAGAAGAGTTCTGCTCTCTTTGTCCACAGGATCTCTCTCCGGAATTTCAATCCGATGGACAACCCTCCCTTGACCTTGCCTCACAAAAAATCGAGGATGCGTTTACAAAAGGCAGCAGCCATTTTGAATGGGTACACCTGAAAATTAAAAGCCGGGAGGTATTTGCCGCTGATGTTTTGTTAACCCCAATGGTACTCAATGGGAAAAAGGTATTGCAGGGTGTGATAAGGGATATCACCCAGCGAAAACTGGCTGAGGAAAAATTAAGGAACAGTGAAGAAAAATACCGGGGAATCATTGAAAACATGCAGGATGTTTTTTTTAGGACCGATATTGACCAGAACCTTACCATGATCAGCCCGTCCGGTTTGAGGCTTTTAGGATATGATTCGGATGACGGGCTTCTTGGAAACAAGATATCAGACATCTTCTACAAAGAAAGCGAGCCGTATCAAAAATTTCTGGATATCCTCCGGGGAAATGGGAAAGTTGCCAATTTTGAACTTGAAATTTTCCGAAAGGACGGCTCTGTCATTCCCATCATATCCAGCAGCAATTATTATTGTGACCGGAACGGCAACCCCCTGGGAATTGAAGGAATTATCACCAATATTTCAAAACAGAAACGCGCTGAAGACCAGCTCAAAAAAGCGAAGAATGAAGCTGAAGAAGCCACCCGGGCCAAAAGCGAATTTTTAGCCAATATGAGCCATGAAATCCGTACCCCCATGAACGGCATCATGGGCATGGTGGAACTTCTGCTTGATACCCGGCTTACGGAAAACCAGAAAAACCTTGCAAAAACCATTGATACAGAAGCTGAATCCCTCCTGGCCATCATTAACAGCATCCTTGATTTTTCAAAAATTGAAGCCGGCAAACTGGAGCTTGATAATATTCCTTTTAATCTAAGGCTTCTTTTTGAAGACCTCTCATCAACCTTTGCCATCACAGCCCAGAAAAAAGGTCTGGAATTCATCTCTTTTCTTCCGGCTGAAGCCCCTGAAAGACTTATCGGCGATCCTGGAAGGTTAAGACAGATCCTGATCAATCTGGTCGGCAATTCCTTAAAATTTACCCACAAGGGGGAAATATTCATCTGGGCGGATTCTTTTGAAGATTTTGGCAAAGAGGTAAAATTAAGATTCTGCGTGAAAGATACCGGTATCGGTATTCCAAAAGAAAAACAGGACAAGATCTTTGAAAGTTTTTCACAGGTCGATGGGTCTACCACGCGAAAATACGGCGGTACAGGACTTGGCACCACCATTTCCAGGCAAATCGTGACCCTGATGGGTGGAGAAATCGGTGTGGACAGCCAGCCGCTTCTCGGCTCAACTTTCTTTTTTACCGTCATCTTCAAAAAAGACCGGTCGGTTCCGGATGAGAAACTGGTCGCTAAAGGCGGGAATAAATTTGATCAATTAACGGTCCTGGTTGTGGATGACAATAAAAACAACCGGTTTGTATTTTCAGAATATTTAAAATCCTGGGGATGTGTTTCCGTTGAGGCGGAAAACGGCCCGGAAGCATTATCCATCCTTGAAAACAGGGTATCCTCCCATAAAAAAATCAATATGATCCTGTCTGATTTTCAGATGCCTGATATGGACGGATTCCGGTTTGCCGGGGAAATAAAAAAAAAAGACGCTCTGAAACATATCCCCATTATTCTTCTTACCTCCATGGGCATGATCGGAGACAGCAAAATCTGCAAAGAGATCGGAATAAACGGATATCTTACAAAGC
>MGTJ01000096.1:36216-67212 GCA_001799395.1 Desulfobacterales bacterium RIFOXYA12_FULL_46_15
GTGACGATCTGCAATCCGCCATGATCTCCATATTGAACAATGTTGATTTTACCGGTCCCTGGCATCCTTCCATCCCTCTGACCCGGCATACGATTTCAGAAATCAGGAGGGCAAAAGTGCAGATTCTTCTGGCAGAAGATTATCCGACAAACCAGCAGATCGCCCTCCGGTATTTAACCGATCATGGATTCCAGGTGAGTCTGGCTGAAAACGGACGGCAGGCAGTCGATCTTTTCAAAACAAAACAATTTGACCTGATCCTGATGGATATCCAGATGCCGATAGTGGATGGGTATGAAGCCACAAGGCTGATCCGTGAACTGGAAAAAACAGCAGAACTGGTTGTTGCACAAAATAATCCTGAAAACCCAATCAAGATAACCCGGACCCCCATTATTGCCATGACGGCCCACGCCATTAAAGGGTACAGGGAAAAATGCATTGAAGCAGGTATGGATGACTATATTACCAAACCCTTTAAGAAAAAAGACATGATCGACATGGTTGAAAAATGGGCACTCCGAGAAAGGGAGTTTGCCACGGCGCCGAAAAGCTTAACCCCTCACCTTGAATCTTCACCCCCGTCCTCACATCCGGCTTCTGCTCCTCCCCTGAATTATGACAAGGCCCTTCAGGAATTTGAAAATGATCATGATTTTTTCATGGATGTTCTCAATGAGTTTATCCGTATGGCAGAATATCAGCTCACAAGAATGGATGACGCTTTCATACAACAGGATTTTGCCGTGATTCAAAATGAGGCACATGCCGTCAAGGGAGGGGCTTCCAACCTAACTGCCATGGCCCTGTCCAATGCTGCGGCAGAGCTTGAAGCTACTTTACGGTCAAAAACCGGAAACCTGTTTTGTTCAGACCTCATCATAAAATTGAAGCAGGAATTTGACCGGCTGAAATGTTATACAGATGAACTGTAAACCCCATGCTTTTGTAAAGTCGCGGCTTAAACCCCAAAAGGATAGGGGTTGCGATACAGGCGAGTTTCCTTGCTCAGATTTTTATTTTTTTAAAACCTGCCAGGCAAATAACAAGGGTTCCGGCCAGCATAATCAGGGTTCCGGAGGGAAAAGCCGTTTTCAGGCTCAAAAAATCCATGGCAAGCCCGGCTGCCATGGACCCTGTCAGCATCCCCAGACTGTGGGCCATGGTCATGATGGACATGACCGACCCCATGGCTTTTTTCTCATCCCCTTTCAATACTGCCGAGGCCATAACGGCCGGCATGGATATACCTCCGCCAAAGCCGAATATGCACACGGCAATCACAAGATCTGAAAATGATGATGCAAAATATGGCAGCAGCATCCCGGCCCCTGAAAAAAACCCGCCCACAATAATCATCCCTGTTCTGTTCATCCGGTCTGCCGCATACCCCATGGGAAGCTGCAAAAGCCCGGACACAAAAACACCCAGCGTGACAAGCATGCCTGTCTTTGACCCGGAAAGGCCGAATTCCCTGTCGGCAAAAAGCGGCAGAAAACTCCATATCACACCAATACAGGCAATATATGCATATCTGAAAATAAAAATGGAAATAAGGGCCTTATCTTTTATCAGAACCGCCCATGGAACCACGGCGTGCTTTTTTTTTCCTGCTTTTTCCCCTGATACCGGGGGAAGGAGAAAAATACATAATAAAAGACCCAGACAGGACAGCCATCCCATACTCATAAATGCCGCATCAAGGGAAAAAATGTCTTTTATGACGCCACCCATCAAAGGCCCGAGACTCAGGCTCAGAAACATGGACAGGTTAAACAGCCCCATGGAATATCCTTCTGACCCCTCAGGCGTGATTTCGCCTACATAGGCCTGAACCACGGGCATGACCATTGCCGAGGCAGCTCCCTGTATAAATCTTAAGATAATCAAGGTTTCAACATTTTTTGAAAAAATAAATGCAAAAGAAATCAGGGTATAGGATAAGAGCCCTGCGGCAATAAAGGGCTTTCTGCCTTTCTGATCCGAAAGCCTGCCGAAAAAAGGCAGAAGGAGGGTCCGGGATATGGAAAAAGATCCGAATATCATACCCACATATATTCCTGTTGCACCCAGATCATGGGCATAGATGGGTAAAAGCGGAACAACAAGCCCGACACCTGTGACCGTTGAAAACATGGCAAAAAACAGGGTTATGAAAACACCTTTGCGATCAGAAGGGATAATGCCTTTCCCATTTCTTACAAATTTTCTGATAAGCTCGGAAAAAGGTACTTTTATGGAAAAAAAATCCGTCATTTCAATCCCTTCGCAGGCCTTAGGACAGACACTCCTGAATCTGATCAATAAACCGGCTTCTTGTAGCGAATTCACCTTTCCGATAATTGGCATGGGTGAGGTATAAAAACCGTTCGGCCCGGGTCATGGCCACATACATGAGGCGCCTCTCCTCGAAAAGGGCAGAATCACCGGCATCAATGGACCTCCAATGCGGAAACAGGCGCTCCTCGCAGCCCACAATGAATACCGTATCATATTCCAGACCCTTGGCGGAATGAATGGTCAAAAGTGAAACGCCGGATGGATCCGTTTCATCCTCATCCTCACGGTCCTCCCGGATAAGGGCGGCTTCCTCAAGATATTCCAGGAGGGTTTGTTTGCCTTTTGCCGTGTGAATCAACTGCTCGATATTTTCCTTTTTGGAGATAAACTCGGCCGGGGTTTTTGTTTTTTTCTCCAGATAGCCCATATACCCTGTTTTTTCCAGGACCTTTTCCATTGCTGCAGCCGGCGCCAAATCAAGGATTTCATCCAGGATTTCAAGAAGTGCGGAAAGATTTTCATGGATCTTTTTACCCAAGACCCGATCCTTGACCATGATCCTTGCCGCGTCCTGGAGACTGACCCCGTCAATCCTCATGTCAGCCATTTTTTTCACCAGGGCAGGACCGATCCCCCTTCTCGGGGTATTCAGAATGCGTTCAAAGGAGACATCGTCATTGGGGAAAAATGCTGCACTCAGATAAGAATTGATATCCAGGATTTCCATCCTTTCAAAAAACCCCTGGGATCCTTTCAGGCTGTAAGGAATCCGGTAGGCCCGGAATATTTTCTCAAAGGGCAGGGAACAGAATCTGGTCCGGTATACCACTGCCATTTTATCATAGGGGATGCCCAGACCCTGGCGGTTCAACCCTTTGATCCTCCTGGCCACCCATTCAGCTTCATGGGAATCCGACAAGAAATCATAGATTTCAACCACCCCGCCTTTTTTCTTTGAAAAACATTTTTTATCCATCTTATCCGGATTATAATCAATGAGATCATTGGCTGCCTGGACAATTTCATCGGCTGACCTGTAATTTTCCTCCAGCCTGAAAATCTTTGCATCCCTGTATTTTTCCGAAAACCCCAGGAAATGGTTTACATTGGATCCTCGGAATCCGTATACTGCCTGCCAGTCATCCCCTACGCAGAACAGGTTTCGGTGGCTGCCCAGGAGCAGGCTTGTCAAATCATCCTGGAGATTATTGGTATCCTGGTATTCATCCACCAGAATATAGGAAAAATAATTTTGATAAAACTCGCGGATATCCTTGTGATCCCGCAACAAATCCCTTGTTTTCAAAAGGATATTGTCAAAATCCACCCCGTTCATTTCTTTCAGGCGTTCTTCATACTGGGCAAACAGATCTTTGATGTGAATCGAAAACATGGACTTCCTGGCATCCAGATATTTCCCAGGATTACCGGAATTCTTGGCTCTGGATATGGTTGTCAGAATCCGGTCGGCATGCTTTTTTTCAATATTGTTTTTAACGCAGATTTCCGTTGCAAGTTTATCCTGCTGATAAACGGAAAATACCTGGACAGGGGGAGTATAACCCAATTTTCCGCAATGCTGCTTTAATATCATCAGACAAGCGGAATGATAGGTCCGCACCCATTGAAAAGACCGGTAATCCAGGCCAGTCATTTTAATGAGCCGGGATTTCATCTCATCGGCAGCCTTGTTTGTAAATGTAATAGCCAGGATTTTTTTAGGGTCAAACCCCTGGTTCACAAGGTGTGAAAATTTGGCGGTAAGGGTCCTTGTCTTGCCGGAACCGGCTCCCGCAACCACCAGGGCAGGGGAACCGGTATGATTGACAGCTTCTTTCTGCTGCAGTGATAACTCCATAAATTATATCAGATAAGACTTCATGACCAGGCATAAAAAATCTTATTTTGTCTCCTCGATAATTGCTTTTAAAGCAGATTCTATTTCGTTTCGTATTTCCGATAACCTTTTTTCGCTCAGGGCCTCAAACCGAAGAACCAGGGCAGGTTGTGTGTTGGATGCCCTGACAAGCCCCCAACCGTCTTTGTAAACCGCCCTCAACCCGTCGATATCGATGACTTCCTGTTTTGCCTTAAATTCTTTTACAATCTTTGCCACCACATCGAATTTGATCCGGTCCGGGCAGTCCACCCGAAGTTCCGGTGTTGTAAAGGTCTTGGGAAGATCCCGGATCAACTCGTCCACCCCCAGCCCTGTGTCGGCCATGATTTCCAGAAGGCGGCAGGTAGCATACAGGGCATCGTCAAACCCGAGATACCGGTCCTTAAAAAACATATGCCCGCTCATTTCTCCGGCCAGGGCCGCATTTTCCTCTTTCATCTTCTTTTTAATCAAAGAGTGGCCGGTCCGCCACATGACGGCATTGCCGCCGTGTTTCCGGATATCATCGTACATGACCATGGAACATTTGACTTCTGAGATAAAAGTGGCGCCCGGGTCCCGCGATAGGATTTCCCTTGCATAGATCACCATGAGCTGATCACCATAAATCACATTGCCGTTTTTATCCACAACCCCTATCCTGTCTGCATCCCCATCATATCCGATTCCAAGATCAAGGTTCTTTTCCCTGACCAGCCGGATAAGATCCAGAAGATTCTTTTTCTGGGTGGGGTCTGCTTCATGGTTGGGAAAGGTTCCATCCGGATTGCAATAAATGTCATGCACTTCACAGCCTAGTTGTTTCAGAACGGGAATGGCCGTAATGCCACCAGTGCCGTTGCCGGCATCAATCCCGACCCGGATGGGGCGTTTGATCTTTATATTTCCGACAAGGAATTCTTTATAGGGAGTTATGACATCCTTTTGGCTCAGCTTTCCATTGCCTTTTACAAAATCATTGTTTTCAATGAGTCTGCGGACATCCTGAAGCCCGTGGCTATGGATGGAATCCTGGCCATTCATGAGCTTGAATCCGTTATATTCAGGCGGGTTATGGCTTGCAGTCACCATGGCACCGCCCTCAAGGTTCAAATGCTGTATGGAAAAATAAAGCACTGGTGTCGGGCAGACTCCTATGTCAATGACATCACATCCGGTAGAAAGAATTCCTTTGATAAACCGCTGTGCAAATTTTTCAGAAGTCAGGCGGCAATCTCTCCCGACGGATACGATTTTTTTACCGTCTCTGTTTAAAAGAGTACCATAGGCTTTGCCGATACTCTCGGCGTCCTCTTCCAGGATATCCTCATCTGCAACCCCCCTGATATCATATTCTCTGAATATTCCAGGATTCATACCCCCCCCTGATGCATTTTGCTTTTATTTTTTTTATGACGTATAAACAGCACCCGTATATAATTCCTTTGCCTAAATTGCAAGATATTAAAAAAAGACTTGAACTTGTATCCTTTTCGCAATAAAACCATGCATAAGTCTTAAATGGAGACAATGCCGGATGGTAGACTCAGGAATGGATTTCAGGCAGACCGGTTCCAGTGAGAAATTAGCCATGATGGCTCATATCTTCAATCTTCTGGGTACTGACTGCCGGCGGAATATTGATATTATTCTGGAACAGACATGGCAGATTCTGGATGGGGTTTGCTCGTTATATAATCGCATTGATGAGAAAAAAAAGTCCCTTATTGTGTGGTCCGGTTATAACAGACCCGGAGATCTTGGTACTGAGTTCGATGCCAAAGGGCATATTTGCTGGGAAGCAACCATTAAGGAAGAAAACAAAGCCGTTGCAATTCCTGATATTGAAAAAACTGTGTTCTTCCATACCGACCCTTATGTGAAGCAGTACAATTTAAAATCATATCTTGGATTTCCGGTTAAACTCAGACAAAGTATCATCGGATCACTTTGTATTGTGGACACAAAAACACGTGAATTTACAGCCGATGACCTCCATTGTATAAAAACCCTTGCCGTTGCCTTGTCCCTGGAAGAAGAGCGCCTGGCACTGAAAAATGAACTCATTGAAGAAAAAGAGAAATACCGCATCCTTGTAGAAAATGCCAACGATGCCATATACATCATCCAGGACGGTTTTTTCAAATTTACCAATCCGAGGACCCTTGAGCTTTTGGGATATTCATGGGATTCTTTAAAGGTCATCCGTTTTACCGACCTCATTCACCAGGATGACCGGGACATGGTTCTGCGGAATCACACCCGGCGATTGAAAGGCGAAAAATTGGCATTGCCCTATGACTTCAGAATTATAAATAAAAAAAAGAAGACCCTGAGGATTCAGATCAATGCGGCACAGATCTTCTGGGAAGAAAAACCGGCCATACTTGGTTGTGCAAGGGATATATCCCAAGTCAGGGAACTGGAGGAAAAACTTCAAAGGGCAAAAAAAATGGAGCTGATCGGCACCATGGCCGGTGGTGTGGCCCATGATCTGAATAATATACTTTCCGGGCTGGTCAGTTATCCTGAACTTTTGTTATTGCAGTTGTCTCCGGACAGCCCGTTAAAAGAGCCCATTGCTTTCATTCATGATGCAGGGCTTAAGGCTGCTGAAATTGTTCAGGACCTTCTGACCTTGACCCGGAGAGGAATTGCCGTTGAAAACAGTATAAACCTGAATCATGTGATCCATGACTATTTTATCAGTGCAGCACATAGGAGACTGGAAAAAAGCTATCCTGATATCCGGTTCAAAGTTTACCCGGAAGATGATCTTCTGAACATCATCGGATCTGCTTCCCATATCTCAAAGATCATCATGAACCTTGTCATCAATGCTGCGGAAGCCATAAAGGCAGCCGGTACGGTTACGGTTGAATCCTTTAACCGATATCTGGATTTGCCCCTGGGAGGGTATGACGACATCCTTGAAGGTGATTATGTTGTCTTAAGGGTAACGGATAACGGTGTCGGTATACCTAAAAAAGATCTTGCTAAAATATTTGAACCTTTCTACACAAAAAAACAAATGGGTAGAAGCGGGTCCGGGCTGGGCCTTTCCGTTGTATGGAACTGTGTAAAAGACCATAACGGATATATTGAGGTTACCAGCAGAATAAATAAGGGCAGCACATTTGAGCTTTATTTCCCGGCCACCCGGAAAGAAACAGGACAAGAACCGGATAGTTTGCTCATTGACGATTTCAAAGGCAACAAAGAAACCATCCTCGTTATTGATGATGTCCACGAACAAAGAAGGATTGCCCGGGATTCGTTAAAAATGCTTGGATACACGCCATTTACCGTTGCCAGTGGTGAAAAAGCCGTTCTTTTTTTAACAAAACGGCCTGTTGACCTGATTATTCTGGACATGAAAATGGAGCCTGGAATGGATGGCTTGAAAACTTATAAAAAAATTTTAAAGATCCAGCCGGATCAAAAAGCCATCATTGCCAGCGGGTATTCCGAAAACAGCCGGGTCAAAGAAGCGTTAAAGATAGGTGCAGGTCAGTATATTAAAAAACCCTATACCATAAAAAAGCTGGCCCATGCGATCAAAAAAGAGCTTGGCGATAATAAGAAATCAAAAGAGAAAGATTGATTTCCCGATTGATTTTATGTATAAAACACCCTGATGCCGATTATTGAGAGTATCTTTGTAAAATGAACCCATAAATCCTGAAAAATTCAGAAGGAGAAAATGAAATGAAACTTTTTTGTAAAAGCGTATTATTTGTGGCCGCCTTCCTTTTTTTGTTTGGTTGTGCAGTACAACAGATGAACATGCCCCCGTTCGAAGCAACAAAATTTGATAAAAACCTGTATACCTCAAAAGTGGATAATTTTTTGATCGTATTTGATGCATCAAGCTCCATGTATGAGAAATATAATGGAAACAGAAAATTTGAAATTGCACAAGCCCTTGTCCAGAGAATGAACCAGACCATCCCTGAAATGGGACAGACGGCCGGATTAAGATCCTTTGGCCATGCTCCTGCGGTTTCAAGCAAACAGACTGAACTGTTTTATGGAATGGAAAAATATTCTTCCAAAACTCTAGCCGACAAATTTAAAAAAATAACGGAAGCTGGTGGAACAACCCCGATGTTCAGCGCCATTAATACAGCAGGAACAGACCTGAAAGGTCTTTCAGGAAAAATGAACGCCGTCATCATCATCAGTGACGGGCTTGGAAACGACGGTAATGCGCTTAATGCAGCAAAAGCATTGAAAGATGTTTATGGCGCGTCCATCTGTTTTTATCCCATCCTTGTAGGTAATTCAGAGGAAGGTGACGTTCTTTTTAAAGAAATTGCCAAGATTGGCGGATGCGGATTTGCTTCAAAAGCCGATGAACTCTTAACCAGCGCAGGGATGGCTGCTTTTGTTGAAAAAGTTTTCCTGACCAAAAAACCAGTGCCTGCTCCGGCAGCACCTGCTGTAAAGCCAAGAGTCGATAGTGATGGCGACGGGGTTTATGATGAAGATGACAAATGCCCAGGAACGCCCAAGGGGGCCAGAGTCAATGCCCAGGGATGCTGGGTCCTGAGCCATGTTCTTTTTGATTTTGATAAAGCTGTGATCAAACCGGTTGCCTATCCTCTCCTGGATGAAGTTGTTGTGATTTTTGGAAAAAACCCAGGTATGAAGGTTGACCTTCAGGGACATTGTGATAATATCGGAACCCCGGAATACAATGCAGGCCTTTCTTTGAGACGGGCCAATGCCGTCAAAAAATATCTTGTATCAAAAGGGGTCGCAGAAAATAGACTGGTTACACAGGGTTTTGGATTCTCAAAACCTGTTGCTCCCAACAAAACAAAAGAAGAACGGTCATTGAACAGAAGAGTTGAGCTTATGCCGATGAATTAAGGTTTTAAATTTACAAGACACAACCACGGGGGATGATTTTTGCCCATCCCCCGTGGTTTTTTTTATTTACTTATGACTTATGACCGATAGATAATACGCCCCGTATCCCCTGTGCCATACCCGCCAAGTGCCATGACACTTTTCTTAAAATCCTGAGTCTGAATGGTTTCCAGTATGACCTGGATTTTACGGGTATGATAGAATCTGTCCGGGATAATAAGATCATATTCTTCCGTCACCACCGGGATAAAATCAAGGTCAAGTGCCCGGGCCGCAGCCATGATGCCGAGACCTGCATCAGCCCTTCCTGAAAGAACGGCAACCGCAACGGACAAATGCGTGTATTCATCATTGTCATATCCCTTAATGTCTGCAGGAGATATCTGAAGCGCTTTCAGCTTGTAATCCAGCAAGATCCGCGTACCCGACCCGGGCTGACGGTTAATAAAAGAAAGGCCTTTGCTTTTCAAATCCTCAATGGATGAGATGTGTTTCGGGTTTCCCTTGGAGACAATCAGTCCCTGATCCCTCATGACAAGATTGATCACCCATACCTTTTCATCAGCCAGGTATTTTTTGATATAGGAAATATTATAACTTCCGTCCTCCGTATCCAGGAGATGGGCTCCGGCCATATGGCAGGCGCCTTTTCTGATGGCCATGAGCCCGCCCATGCTGCCCACATGGCTGGATGAGATACTGAGGTCTCCCCGGATCATTTTGACCTGGTCTGCCAGAAGATCCAGGGTATTGTCATGGGACCCCGTGATGATGACGGTATTTTCAATGGAAGACACCGGTCTTAACAGATGGGCCAGGACGGTTTCATTTTCTGAAAGACCTTCAACGTTTGCCGGAATCCGGATGACCCCGTCTGCTTCCGTAAGGGTGGTTATACTGCCCGAGCCCCTGGGCAATTGGGAGGACATGAGTCTGCCGTCGACGGAGCCTATTTTTACCCTTACGAATTCTTCCTGTCCCAGCTTTGACGCCATTTTCCGTGAAGGAGAAACCGGAACCGTAACAGGTTCTTTTTCCGGCAGTTTCTGCATATTCAACAGCAGGGGGCCTGCAAACTGCTCAAAGGCAACAATGGCGGATACAGGGTATCCAGGGATTCCGAAGATGGGTTTTTGAAATATTTTACCAAACATCATGGGTTTTCCTGGCATCATGGTCACACCGTGGACAAAAATCTCACCCAGGGATAAAATTACAGGTTTTGCATAATCCTCTGATCCGGCTGAAGACCCGCCGATTATGCAGACCATGTCATAATCCTGTTTTGCCGAGGTCTCAACCGCTTTTGTAATATTGTCAAGATTGTCTTTCAACATGGGATGACAGTCAAAAGAGGCACCATGATCTTCACACAGACCGCCCAGAACCGTTGAATTTGATTCAATCACATCACCGGGTTTCAGGGCATCTATTTTGATCTCATGCCATTGTTTCAATTCCGACCCGGTCGGAATAATCAAAACCCTTGGCTTTTTATATACCTGAACGCTGAAAATACCACCGGACAGGAGAGCCCCCAAAGAATAGGAATTAATTCTATGACCCCTTGAAAATAAAAGCTTGGTTGCCACAATATCTTCCCCCATTTTCCGGACATGCTGCCAGGGAAAAACAGGAGCCTCAATCTCAATGGTTTTGTCATCAATAACATTCAAATGTTCAATCATGATGACAGCATTGGTCCCCTTGGGAAGAGCATGGCCGGTATTGACCCAGAAGGCTGTTTTCCCGGGCACAAGGGTGACAGGGCTTTCTTCACCGGCCCCGAATGTGGCCTTTGCGTCCACTGCAATGCCGTCCATGGCTGCGGCATGAAAATTAGGCGAAGAGATGGCGGCAATGGCCGGTTTTGCCAGGACCCTGTCCTTTGACTTAACCACATCAAGGGTTTCAATTTCAGTAACCAGATGTCCAAACTGTTCAAAGAGGATTTTTCTCGCCTCTTCTATGCTTTTCATATTCAAATACACATTTCTTTTGGAATTCATTGGAATTGTCTCTTTTTTAAGTTTCTTTATAAAAGAATAATATCAACAAAGGATCCTTTTTCAAGCCCTTCGACATGGTCGCCGATTTCAAGAAGTCCGTCTGCATGGATCATGGTCCGGATCAATCCTGATTTTCCAAGGACCGGTTTTGCGATTATCCGGCCTGCCTGATGCTCCAGAAGAACCCTGATAAATTCCCTTCTTCCCTGGGCCGATGCAATATTCCGGCTCAGTATGGCCGGAACCCGGATGGTACGATCCCGGTCATCCAATCCTTTAAGCCGGTTTAAAAAAGGAATAACCACAATCTTCAGGACCACCATAGCCGATACCACCTGGCCGGGGAGCCCCCATACGGGCTTTTTCCCAGCCCTTGCAAGAATGGTGGGCTTACCCGGGCTGATGGACATGCCGTGTGCCAGGATCTCGGCATCCGGCAGTGAGGAAATGACGTCTATTGTAAAATCCCTTGTTCCCACAGAACTGCCCCCTGAAATGATCACCATGTCTGTTTCTTCAAGGGCCTTTTCAAATGCTTTTTTCAAGGCCGCCGGATCATCTTTGACTATACCGTAGCAGACAGGTTCGGCATGGGCTTCCCGGATAAACCCGGACAGGGTGTAGGAGTTGATGTCCCGGATTTTGCCGGGTAACGGTTCTTCTTCAATGGGTACAATTTCATCGCCTGTTGAAATAATGCCGACCCTTGGGCGTTTATACACCCTGATCTTTGAAAAACCGAGCCCTGCCGCAAGGCCTTCTTCCTGGGGCCGGATAAATGTTCCTTCTGCCAGAACGGTTTCATTTTCTGCAAAATCTTCAGAAGCTTCAATAACGTTCTGCAACGGTGCCACACTTTTATAAATTTCAACAGACCGATCATCGATGAGTTCCGTATGTTCCACCATGACAACGCTGTCTGCGCCTTTAGGGAGCATTCCACCCGTTGAAATCTTAACAGCTTTGCCTGCTTCAACCGTGAATTCAGGGATATCGCCCATGGATACGGTACCGGCAATATCAAGCCAGGCAGGGGTTGATTCCGATGCACCAAAGGTGGAACTTGCTGCGACTGCATATCCGTCCATGGTGGCCCGCCTGAAGCCGGGCAAATCTTTTTTTGCCCTAAGATTCTCTGCAAGGACTCTTGAAAAGGCGTCAAAAACGGAAATAGTCTCAGATTCAACTGAAGAAAAATCCTTGACCTGTTCCATGACCTCTTCAAGAGTTTTCACCTTGAAAAATTGATTCATTTCAGAGCCTCTTTTACTCTTTCCATGGCAAGTGTCACATTTTCAAGGCTGTTAAAGGCACTGATCCGGATATAAGGTTTTCCGCACCGCCCAAACCCGCCCCCTGGTGTGCATACGACAGAGGCCCGGGTTAACAGGAGGTCAAAGAACTCCCAGGAATCCCTTCCCTTTCCATCCACCCAGATATAGGGTGAATTTTTTCCTCCCACATAATCAAACCCCAGAGACTCAACGGTTTTGCATATCACATCCGCATTATTCAGATAATAGGCAATCTGATCTTTGACCTCAATTTTCCCTTCTTCGGAATAAACAGCTTCCGTTGCTTTCTGGACCGGATAAGAGACTCCGTTGAATTTGGTAGTATGGCGCCGGTTCCACATTGAATGAAGAGATACCTTTTCTCCTTTTGAAGAATAGACCATGCAGTCTTTGGGGACTACGGTAAACCCGCACCGTGTACCGGTGAAACCGGCTGTCTTTGAAAAACTTCTGAATTCAACAGCCACCTCTCTTGCACCCTCGATTTCATAAATCGTTTTTGGAAGTTTCTCATCCCGGATATAGGATTCATAGGCTGCATCAAACAAAATCAGGGCCTTGTTTTCTTTGGCATAATCCACCCAGACTTTCAGCTCTTCTTTTGTAGCGGTTGATCCCGTTGGGTTGTTGGGAAAACACAGATAAATCAGATCCACTTTTTCATCCGGCAGTTTTGGAAGAAAATGATTTTCTTTCAGGCAGTCCATATAAACAATCCCGCTATACCTGTTATCTTCAAACCCGCCTGTACGGCCGGCCATGACATTGGTATCCAGATAAACCGGATATACAGGGTCAGGAATAGCCACCTTGATATCGGTTGCAAACAATTCCTGGAAATTTCCCGTATCACATTTGGCACCGTCGCTGACAAAAATTTCATCAGGCGAAATATCCGCCCCCCGGCTATGGAAATCATTTTCTGCAATTTTTTCTCTTAAAAACAGATATCCCTGCTCCGGTCCGTACCCCCTGAAGGTGGCATCTTTTGCCATCTCGTCCACACCCTGATGAAAGCCTTTAATGACGGCAGGGACAAGGGCCTGGGTGACGTCACCGATCCCCAGCCGGATAATATGGGCATCCGGGTTTTTCGCCTGGTATTCATTCACTCTTTTTGCAATATCTGAAAAAAGATAGGAAGCCTTTAATTTGCTGTAATTATCATTTGCTCTGATCATAAAATATCCTTTCTAAGCATATATATAAAAAATTTCAATTAACTGTATTAAACAATCAAAAAAGAGATGTCAATTCTAGGGACGGACCCTTTATCCGCTTGTTTCCCGGATGGCCCGTACAAGAGAATTAAACTCCTCCACAGAGAGTGTTTCCGCCCGTCTTTGGGGCTCTATCCCGGCCAGCGCCAAGGCATGAAGAACAAAATCCTTTTGATATCCCAATTCCCCTCCAGTCATGGAGTTTTTTAAGGACTTCCTCCTTTTTGAAAAAGCAGCCTTTATGACATCAAACAATAATTTTTCCAGACTTTCATCATTATCTTCCGGTTGGAAAAACTGAAACTGCAAAATGGTTGAGTTCACGTCAGGGCTGGGGAAGAAAGAGGCCGGACCGATCTGTGCCACAAAACTGATCCTTGCTGCATATTGGCTGACGGCTGACAGTCTTGAATACTCCCTCCCGCCAGGGAGTGCCAGGATTCTTGTTGCCAGTTCCGTTTGAAACATCAAAAATGCCTTTTCAATATACTTTCTTTCCTCAACCAGCTTAATCAGGATCTGGGATGAGATATTATAAGGAAGATTTCCAATGACCACAAGTTTTTTATCTTTAAGTATATCTTTTATATGGATTTTTAAAACATCCCCATGGATGATGTCGATGTTTTTTATCCCTTGACCGGCAATTTCCTCCATTAAAATCGGAATCAGGCGTCCATCCTTTTCAACAGCGGTTACGTGCAAGGCTTTTTTCGCCATGGGAAGAGTCAGTGCCCCAAGTCCGGGACCGATTTCCAGGACATGGGTGTCCTCTGATATCCCGGTTTTCTCAACAATCATTCTTGCCGTACCCGGATTTGAGAGAAAATTCTGTCCGAGTTCTTTTCCTGCATATAATCCTGCCTGTTTCAGCAACTGCCCGGGATGTGTCATTAGTTTACTCTGTTTCCTCTTAAAAATAATGAATAATTACTCCTTGACTTTCTTTGTCTTGAGAAGTAATTGTTACTTATACTTCAAGCAATTAACGGATTCAACCTTCTTTACAAACCAGAACTGCTTTTTAGTTCTTCAATATCCGGCTTTTTTTATTCACAACAACTGCCCCATGCGGTGTTGATGATTTATATATAATTTATATATTCAGAATAAACCTTTTCACATGGAGGTGTATTATGGTAGAAAAACCGGAACAGGGGACCAATTGGGAAAGTTTTATAAAAATGTTGCTGATCAAGCTTGATATCCCGACAAAGGAAGATCTTGTTTTTTTAAATTCCAGACTTGACCGGCTTGAGCAGTTATTAAATCAGAAAAAAACAGGGAAACCTGTTCAGGCAAAACCTGCCGAAAGCCGTAAAAGTGCTTCTTCAATTGTTCTTGAAGTGATCGGCAATCATCCAAAAGGCGCTGATTTTAAAATAATTCAAACTGCCACCGGTTTTAATGAGAAAAAACTGAGAAATATTATTTTCAGACTGGATAAGATAAAAAAAATAAAACGAGTAAAACGAGGCAGTTATCAAAAAATAGAAAGGAATTAAAAAACACATGGGGAAAATTGCTTTTCATCAAGGACATAAGATTTGCGGGTATGTCATCAAAACCGTCACCCAGCTTGAAAATATTGATGCTGTCATGATTCAGCTTGAACATATAAAGACAAAAACAAAACATATTCATATCTCAACAAAGGATAAGGAAAATACATTTGGTGTTATTTTCAGGACCGTTCCGACGGATTCATCCGGAGTGGCCCATATTCTTGAGCATACGGTCTTATGTGGATCAAAAAACTTCAATGTCCGCGATCCGTTTTTTTCCATGATTAAAAGAAGTCTGTCGACCTTCATGAATGCTTTTACTTCTTCTGACTGGACCATGTACCCCTTTTCTACCCAGAATAAAAAAGATTATTTCAACCTGATGAATGTCTACTTGGATGCTGCGTTTTTTCCCAAATTGGATGAATTGAGCTTCAAACAGGAAGGCCATCGCCTGGAAGTCGTTGAAACCGAAAATAAGAAAACCGAGCTTGAATATAAAGGCGTTGTTTATAATGAGATGAAGGGGGCCATGAGTTCTCCGTCCCAGGTCCTGGGGAGATCCCTGCTTTCTGCCCTGTACCCGGATACCACCTACCGGAACAATTCCGGTGGCGAGCCGTCAGATATTCCGGCATTGAAACACCAGGATCTGAAAAAATTCCACGCAAAATATTATCATCCATCCAATTCATATTTCTATACCTATGGGAATCTGCCATTGGAAGAAACCCTCACCTTTATCTGCGAAAAAGTCCTCAATGAATTTGATGAAATCAAGGTGGATTCAAAAGTCCCGGCCCAGACCAGGTGGGATTCTCCAAAAAAAGTGACCCAGGCGTATGCCTATGCAGACCCGGAAGATAGATCCAAAAAATACCAGGCCTGCGTGGCCTGGCTCATGTGCGATGCTAAAGATTCTTTTGAAATTCTTGTGCTTACAATTATCGATCAGATTCTTCTTGGAAATTCTGCTTCCCCTTTAAGAAAAGCTTTGATTGATTCCGGATATGGGTCTGCCTTATCCGACTCTTCCGGTTTTGACCCTGAAAACCGGGACACCATGTTTGCCTGCGGGTTAAAGGACATTACCCAAGATTCTGTTAAAAAGGTTGAAAGGATAGTTCTTTCCACCATTAAAAAGCTTGCAGAAAAAGGAATTGATCCGCTCCTCATTGAGTCCGCCATCCACCAGATTGAATTTTACCGAAAGGAAATCACCAATACCCCTTACCCATTCGGTATGAAATTACTTCTGGATCTTGCCGGTACCCTCATCCATGACGGCGACCCTGTCTCTTGCATCAATATTGACGGCGACCTGAATCAACTTAAAGAGAATTTGAAAGCCGGCGGGTATCTTGAAGGTAAATTAAGACAGTATTTCCTTTTCAATCCTCACAGGGTTCTGTTCACACTTAAACCGGATGCAACCCTGGAAGAAAAAACACTGAAAAAAATAAAAAAAGAGCTGAAAGCCCTTTTAAAAAAGATAAACTCCAAGGATCTTGAAAAAATCCGGAAAGACGCAAAAACCCTTGAAGCGCTCCAGGAAAAAGAAGAAGATGTTTCGGTTCTGCCGACCCTTGAACTATCGGATGTCCCGCATGAAATAGAAATCATCAGACCGGATATCATAACAAATGTCAGTTTTTCCACTGCGTATGACAAGGCCACATCCGGTATCCTCTATTTTACCTGCCCTGTCGGTGCAGGCAGCATTCCGCCTGATCTTTACCCTTTGGTGCCTTTTTTCTGCCGGGCCCTTACAAACAGCGGCACAAAGAAAAATTCCTATGACAAAATAGCAGAACTCATGGACCTTTATACCGGCGGAATATCCATCAGTCCGTTTTCCGGGTCCTATTTTTCAAAAGAGGCTGAATCCCATTCCTTTCTTGCCCTCCAGGGAAAGGCCCTGGACCGGAATGTTGACAAGCTGTTTGATCTGATCCGGGAATTTTTGGACTCCTACGGCTTTCAGGATTTTGAAAGGCTGAAAAACCTTCTTCTCCAATACCAGGCCGGAATGGAAGCCTCCATTGTTTCTTCCGGTCACCGATATGCCATTTCCCTTTCTTCCCGGCATCTTTCCAGAGCCTCCTATATCAATGAACTCTGGCATGGAATTTTCCAGTATCAATACATCAGGCAGATAACAGATCAGTTGAACACCAGCAAAAATAAAACTCTTGAAGCGCTTTCGGAAAAACTCATCCGGATTGCCCGATCCGTATTAAAAAAAGGAAATTTGAAACCGGCTGTAATCGGCAGCAAAGACTCCATCATTCGTGCGGAAAAGCATATTTTATCCTTTCATGAAGCGCTTTCAAATGATTCTGAAACTTCTTTTTTTACCCCGGATATGGCTTATGATAAAAATGTCCCCTTTGACGGCTGGTATACCAATACAGCCGTATCTTTTGTCGGCCAGTCCTTTAAAACGGTTCAAATCAATCATAAAGACTCTCCCGGTCTTTCGGTGATCAGTAAAATTTTAAGATCCCTGTATCTTCACCGGGAAATCAGGGAAAAGGGGGGCGCCTACGGCGGATTTGCCATATATAACACGGAAGAGGGACTTTTTTCATTTGGCTCCTACCGGGATCCCCATATTCAAAGAACCCTGGATGTATATAAGAATGCCTGTGACTTTATTATGAGCGGCGATTATTCCGAGACCGATGTAAAAGAAGCCGTCTTGCAGGTCTGTTCTGAAATCGACAAACCTGAAACACCCGGGCCTGCTGCCATGAAAGCTTTTTACAGGGATATCACGAAACTGGATGACACCATCCGCAGAAAATTCAAAGATGCTTTGCTGAAACTGGATAAAAAACAGATAAAAGATATTGCCCAAACCTATTTCACCTGTGATGGCACCCTTAAAGGAACGTCTGTCATCTCTGGCAAGGCAAACCTGGAAGAGGCCAATACCAAGCTTGCCGTCACACAAAAACCATTAACCTTGTTTAAAATTTGAACAAGGCAGCCAGCTTTGCCTGTGCATCTGAACTGATTTCACCCCTTTTGGCGGCAATATCAAGGGTATATTGCCCCAAAAGCCTGTAAAGACCTGAAAACTGAGGCAGCTTTTGATCAATATCGGATAAATGCCGAGACACAATGACATCGTCACCCCGGGCCACAGGGCCGGTCAGGGCATTCATGCAGCCTCTTTTCTTGATATTGCCCAAAGTCCCCATGATGAGCGGCTCCAGTATTTCATAGGCATTTTCCTCAGACAGGTCTGCCTGTTTCAGCAGCTCCAGTGCAAAATGTTCCAGAGTCACCAGATAATTGGATGCCACAACGGCAGAGGCATGATACACAGTTTTGGCATGGGTTGGAATGGTAAAGGAATTGGCTTTTAATGCATTGACGATTTCTTTTCCAAGTTCAACCGCCTTCTCATCGCCTTCAATGGATATGTTGATGCCTTTGAAGGGTGATTTCTGCCCCTCGACATAGGGTGCAAAAGCCTGGAGAGGATGAATGGACCCAGTGCTTGCCCCTGTTTTTTTTGCTGAAGAAAGAATGCTGGAAGACAAGGCTCCTGAAAGGTGATACACCACTGTATCGCTTTTAAAGCCGCCTTCCAGCGCTATTTTCTCGCACACCGGCTCGATCAGGGTATCCGGTGTTGTAATAAAAACAAGGGGAGAGGTTTTTGCCGCATCGGACGGATTCTCATATCCTTTTCCCCTTCCGGCAAACCGGATCGCCAGTTCAACGGATTCTGGACTTCTGCTTGAAAAAGCCCTGGGAACAAAACCTTGTTTTAACAGAAAAACAGAAAGGGATATCCCGAGTCTGCCGCAACCGATAATACAGAAGTCCATATTTTTTTTATTTGTATTCATATTCTTTTGAAGGGAATTCCCCGGCCTTTACTTCAGTGATGTATTGTTCAAGCCCTTTTTTTGCCTCGCCCGCAAGATCTGCGTATTTTTTCACAAATTTGGGAAGAAAGCGGTCATTGATCCCGATCATATCGTGCAGCACCAGAATCTGGCCATCGCATTCTGCACCTGCACCGATTCCAATGGTAGGGATATGAAGGGCTTTAGTGATCTTTGCAGAAATGGCAGAGGGAATCCCTTCAAGGACAACGGAAAAAGCCCCGGCTTCTTCAACGTCCTTTGCGTCTTTTAAAAGCCTCTCCTCATCTCTCTGGACCTTGAACCCGCCCATCTGGTGGACTGACTGGGGTGTAAGACCGATATGGGCCTGAACCGGAATTCCAACCCTGGAAAGGGCATGAATGACCGGGCAGACGCCTGCCCCGCCTTCCAGCTTTACCGCAGCAGCCCCGGCTTCCTTTAAAAATCGTCCTGCATTTTCAATGGCCTTATCAAGGGAGCCCTGGTAGGACATGAAGGGCATATCACCAATTACCATAGAAAAATTGCATGCCCTGGATACCATGGAAGTATGGTAGATGGCTTCATCCATAGTCACCGGAAGGGTGTTTTCCTTTCCCTGGACCACCATGCCCAGGGAATCTCCCACCAGGATGATCTCAATCCCGGACTGGTCCAGCATCCTTGCAAAAGGGAAGTCATAGGCTGTCAGAGCGGTTATTTTTTTTTTTTCTTCTTTCATTTTCATCAGTGTTGATGTCGTTACTCTCGGCTGCATTTTTTTCTCCTAAAAAATTAAAGATTTTTTTCATCCATTTACAAAAATCATTACATCCGGGTCATTGTCATACTAAAATAAAAATTCAGCAGTTACAAGATCCCTTCTTTATGGCTTTTCAGCCATTCCTGATACCTGACCATTCCCCACAAGGCTTTTACTGCCCTTTCCGGAGATGGGAAAAACACGCTTTTATAATCATAGCCCTCGCACGGATAAAGGGTTCTACTGATTCCATCGGTTAAAAGGCTCACACCCAGGACCGGTTTTTCATATTTTTTCGTTAATTGAACCACATACCGGGCATAATCGTCTTCAAATTGAAGAACGGCATTCTTGAAAAGCTCTGCCTGATCTCTGGTAATACCCGGATCGGTTCTTAACACGGATTCAATCATATTGTTGACCAGCACCCTTTTGCCGTGAATCCCCAAATGAATGATTGCATCACAACCATCCCATTTCAGCAGTTCTTCCAGGCAGGTTTTAGGGATGGCAGGATCCCCTTCGCCCACAATATCCACAGGATTGCCATGACTCCAGAACGGCGGAAGAATCCGGTTCAGCCTTTCAATGATCTCTTCCGGCAATTCCGGCACATCCAGCCCGTTTTCCGCGCAAAGATCCGTGGTGATCACCCCCCAGCCGCCACCCAGGGTCATGATGGCGACCCGGTTCCCTTTTGGCAGGGGCAGGGATGAAAACACAGCCGAAAGATCTAAAAGTTCCATGGGCTGGTTGACCTGGATAATCCCTGCCTGACGGCAGGCTGCATTAAACACTCCTGAATCCGAGGCCATGGCCCCGGTATGGCTGGATGCAGCCTTCTCGCCTTTTTGGGTTCTGCCGCCCTTCAGGATAACAATGGGTTTTTTTTGAGAAACCCGGGCCGCACTTTTAAAAAAACGTGAGCCGTCCTTCACGCTCTCTACATAAAGGACCACTGTTCCGGTCAGTTCGTCGATTTCAAAAGCTTCCATATAATCTTCAATGGTAACCATGGCTTCATTTCCTGATCCTGAAAATGCCCTTATGCCGATATCCTGCTGCTCTGCAAACGCCAGAAGCTGGGTCCCCATATTCCCGGACTGGGAGACCAGGGTTGTGGAACCCGGCTTGGGATAGGCATGGGCGGCACAACAATAAAAATCAATGTGGGGATTGCATATTCCCATGGTATTGGGGCCAAGGATCAGGACTCCGGCATCCCTTGCCGCAGCCGCAAGTCTTTTTTCCATTTCAGCACCCTTTGCATCAACCTCCCTGAACCCGGAGGTAATGAGAAGCATTCCCTTTACCTTCTTTTGTTTCAGATCCGGCAAAAGACCGATCACCTGATCTGCCGGTATGGTGACAACGGCAAGGTCAACAGGATCTTCAATTTCAGCGACGGACCTATACACATGCCGTCCTGCTATATTTCCGCCCTTGGAGTTTACCAGAAACACTTTTCCCTGGTAATTCCGGGACAGGGTATTGGTTAAAAGCATATGCCCCCATTTCCCGGGAGTGGCGGAAGCGCCTATAAATGCCACAGACTTTGGATAATAACAGGACCCCAGGATGGACAGATCAATATCTGCTGTCTTTTTTTCCGTTATCCGAGCGTTTTCAAGCACAATGAGCCCGTCCACGGCCACAGGGGAGCCATCAGGCTGTATAATGACCGGATTGATATCAATTTCCCGGATATCCTTGTGGGTGAGGGCGATGTCGGACAAACCGGTGAGAATGGTTTTAAGCGCCTCTTTATCAGCAGGCTTTTCACCCCTGAAGCCGGTCAACAGTTTTTTCGAAGATAACTGATCAAACATGTCTTCCATGTCTGCATCATGCAGCGGAGCGATTTTCAGGACTATATCATTTAAGGCTTCGGTAAATACCCCACCCAGCCCGAACATGATCACCGGGCCGAACTGGGGATCCCTGAACATGCCGGCCATGAATTCTCTTTTTCCCTGGATGACTGGTTGCACAAGAAACGCCTCAATGTCCCCCCCGGCGGATTCTTCCATTTCCCTCAAAGCGGTTTTTACCTCATCAAAAGAGTTCAACCCAATCCTGACAAGCCCTTTTTCGGTTTTATGCAGAATGGTTTTGCCGATGCCTTTCAGGACAACCGGGAAACCTGTTTTCCGGCAGGCCTCCAGAACGCCTTTTTCATCTGTTTCCCGTTTTTCATCCACCACCGGAATTTTGAATAATTTAAATATATTCTTAGCCTGATCTTCAGTAAGAGCGCTTGAAGAAGATAATAACCCTTGTCCAATCCATTTTTTAATATCCGATAGGTTCATTTATGCTTTTGCTCCGTTAAATACGATATTTGCAATCCCTGTTGAAGTTTCATCAATGTCAAATTCCCGTCCAAATATGATTTCCCCGAGACAGGCGTGCTCAATGGCCCCCAGTATGACCTTACGCAATATGTGGGGGTCTGTTTCCGGTTTCAATTCCCCTGTCTCTATACCTTTTTCAATGATACTCAGAATGGTGGTTGTGTATTTGCGAACCATTTCATAGGCACAGGATTCAAAAAAATCCAGTGAATTCCGGACCTCAAGCAACAGTATCTTTGAAAAGATCCTGTTGGCAGTATAGCTTTCAAGGCTTGAAAAAATGATCACTTCAAGCTGTTCGATACAGGTTTTTTCATTGGCAATCCGGTTTTCAATCTTTGCCTGGAATTCAAAAAAATGCTCGTTCAATACCTGGTACAAGAGGTCTTTCTTATCTTTAAAATATTTGTAGATCAGCCCCTCGGTCACTTCAGCAGTTCTTGCAATCTCTGCCGTTGTAATGGAATGAAAATCCTTCTCAGACATAAGCAGCGAGAAGGCCTTCATGATTTTTATCCTTCCGGGAGGGTTTGTTTTTCCTTTGTGTTTCATATCAGATGCCTTTATAATCATTATCTCATCTCACGGAAAGCCGGTTTCAATAAGGTAAGTAACACTTACTCACAATGCATCCGGATTGTCAAGTGGGCATAAAAAAAGAAATCTCAAACTGCCCCCATCAGGGAAAGCGCCCTCTTTATTCACTTCTGTTTAATATTGACAGGGTCTGACAAAGCCGTTTATACTCACAGAACAATTTAATTCAAACTCATTTTTTGGAAATAGGATGGACAAAAACTCCCCACCTCCTTTAAGACAGGCCTCCACGGTAATTCTTGTGAGAGAAAAAAATAATGCTTTTGAAGTCTATCTTTTAAAAAGAAGCAATCAGTCAGGCTTTATGAACGGGCTCTATGTTTTTCCAGGAGGTGTGGTGGACCTGGAAGACAAGGGCATTAAATCCTGGGCGCCTTATGTGGATCTGAATCCGGATGAGATTGGACAAGAGCTTGGCGGGACTGCTTTTTCAGATGAAGATGTTCTTTCCTTCAGTGTTGCCGCCATCCGGGAAACCCTTGAAGAAGCAGGGGTGCTGATCGCTTTAATGGAAGGCAGGACCAAAACGGATCTGGACCATATCTGCACCTTCCGGTTGAATACTGATCTTCCAAAATCCTGGTTTAAGACAAAAATCATGGAGGAGAACTGGATATTGTCTCTCTCAAGCCTTGGCAGATGGTCCCACTGGATTACCCCAGTCCTGATGAAAAAACGCTATGATACACGATTTTTCATTGTGTTCATGCCCCAGGGCCAAACCTGCATACCGGATGACATGGAAACCAAACACGGAGTCTGGCTGCCGCCCCAAAAAGCCCTTGAAAAGAATCTTGAACTCAGTGTTCCGTTGAGCCCGCCAACGATTGTGACGTTAACAGAACTTTCAGTCTATAAAACCCTGGATGACCTTAGGCAGGCGCTGCAAACCCGGACCTGGGGTGATCCCCTTGCCCCCCGCCTTGTACCATCCCCCAACGGGCCTGTGATCCTGGAGCCATGGGATCCTTTGTGGGCATCGGATTGCGGGGTGGATACATCTGATTTTTCAAAAAAAATACTTCCCCCCGGCACCTGGTTTTCAAGAATATGGTGTGACACCGGTGTCTGGAAACCGGTGGGTCTGTAAGCGTTATTCAGCCTGGAAAATGAATCCGGATCAAATTAGCCCGCTTTTTGAAAATTACCAGACCTTTGTCAAAAGGGTGGACAGCCATATCACAGCCGTCAAAAGAAAATTTCCAAATCGGATTGCCTGTAAAAAAGGCTGCGATCTCTGCTGTAAATTTTTAACCCTGTTTCCGGTTGAAGCCCTGACACTGGCACAGGCCTTTGCCCATCTGCCCAAAAAAATAAAGGCAAAAGTGATCCTTAAAATAGAAACGGAAAAGGATGTCTGCCCGCTTCTCATCGACAGGGCATGCGTTCTGTATCCCTTCCGCCCCATCATCTGCCGGACGCATGGGTATCCTGTCTATATGGAAAAAGACAGGGAAAGGCTTATTGATTTCTGTCCAAGGAATTTTAAAGGCATTACCTCTTTTCCAAAAGAAACAATGCTCGATATCGAACAGCTAAATACTCTGCTTGCGATGATAAACCGTCAATTCACTGAATCCCTTGAAACAGATCCGCCTTTTTTAGACAGGATTCCGATTTCAGAAGCAATTTTTATTCTCTGCTCCTGAATCATGCTATGCTTCGGAATTGAAAACCTTGAGTTTTCTCCATAATGCGGCCCGGCTGATGCCCAGAATTTCGGCCGCTTTTGACCGGTTGCCATGAGTAATTTCTATGGCCCTGAGGATATGAGCTTTCTCCATTTCATTCAGGTTTACAAAGGGTTGATTCTCTACCGGATGGGAAGAAAGCAATGTTTTTTTCCTGAGCCTGTCAGGCAGATGCATCAGCTCAATGGATGTTGTATCCGCCAGTATCACGGCCCTTTCGATAATATGCCGAAGCTCCCGGACATTACCGGGGAAGGAATAGCCCATGAAGATGGAAAACACCTCATCTGAAACGGATTCAATATTTTTTTCAAATTCTTTATTCAATTGGGTTAAAAAAAAGCTGCATAAGGGGGAAATATCATCCCTGCGATCCCGAAGCGGGGGAACGGATATGGATATGGCGTTTAATCGCTGATACAATTCCCTGTTAAATTTTTTTTCTTCTACTCTTTTCTTGAGATCCTGATGGGTTGCAACAATAAACCGGATATCCCTTTCTGCTGAATCCTGGGACCGGGTGGACCCGTCTTTGTCCAGCAAGACAAGCATGTCCTTCTGTGTTTCCCCGGGCATGGTTTCAAAATGATCCAAAAAGATGGTTCCAACAAACCGGATGTCCCTTGATCCTCGATCTGTTGAACCGGCATAACCACCCGGTTCCTCAAGAGAGCCCAGGAGTTCCGCAAAATTAAAATCATTGCTGAAGCATCCACAATTAAAAGCCAGGAACCTCTGGTCCTTACGATGGCTCAGTTTATGAACCGATCTTGCAGCCAGCTCTTTTCCCGTGCCTTCTTCTCCCTTGATAATAATGCTACAGTCCAGTCCGGACAAACGTTCCATTTCTTTACGCAGCCGCTGCATTCCAGGGGTTTCCCCAATCATCCGGGGCAGATCGCCCATACTTCTGCCGGCAGAGTCAGCAATCCCCCGTGAAATCTGTTGATCCATGCCCTGGGCGCTTAATCGCCTGATCAAGTCCCAGAGCTCACCCATGGAATCTTTTTCAAAATAGTCTGATCCTAGGATCTCGGTTTTCTGCCGCGTTTTCTCGTTTCCGTAACCGGTGAGAAGAACAGTTTTCAGCCCGGGCGTTATCTGCTTGAGTTTTGTGATGGTGGTCAGGCCATCCATATCCGGCATTTTCAGATCGACAATAGCCAGGTCAATTTTTAATTTTGAAGCAATCTCAACAGCTTTTGTACCGGAAGACGCTTTTACGGCTTCAAAGCCCAGCAGCGTGAGCCGCTGGGCCATTGAATCCAGCAATCGCTGTTCATCATCAACCAGCAGAATTTTTTTTATTCGGTTAATCATTTACTTTTTTTCTTAGGGTCTTCAATTTTAACAGCATCCTCCTGATCCCCATCTTCAGCCATACCGGCCGCTGCCATGGAGGTTTCAAGATTTCTCAGAATCTTTCTGAAGAACCCCCAGAAACTGCCCATGTCTTCTTTTTCAAAATATGAGGAATTCAGGGCCTCCGTTGCTTCTTTAAGCTTCTCATCCCCGTGGCCTGTCAATAGCATGGTCTTTATGGAAGGATCAATCTTTTTTAACTGTGTAATGACTTCCAGACCATCCATGTCCGGCATTCTCTGATCCACAATGGCCAGCTGAATTCTTGTGCTTTTCATGATCTCAAGGGCTTGTTTCCCGTTCAGGGCCGTCAGCGGGTCATGGCCTTTGAGCTTGATTCTGTCGGACAGGGTTCTGAGAAATTTCGGGTTATCATCCACGAGAAGGATATTGATATTTCCCAGGGACAAGTTTGCCAGAAAATCCCAGAAACCGGAAATGTCTTCCTTATCAAAATAGGTTGAATTAAGTGCTTCCGTGACCTCTTTGAGTTTTTCATCCCCATGGCCGGTCAAAAGAAGGGTTTTCATATCCGGTGCAATGGCCTTCAGCCGGGTGATGACCACCAGCCCCTCCATGCCGGGCATTTGCTGATCTACCACGGCAATGTGCACTGTTTGTTTGGAGGCTATCTTTATGGCCTGTTCGCCATCGGTTGCGGTCAACACCGTGTAATCTCTCATCCTGGCCCGTTCTGCCATGGAATTCAGAAATTTCTCATTGTCATCTACCAGCAATAGCGTTAATTTATCTTTTTTCATAATTCACCTTTCAAATTTCCCTATCATAAGGGAGCTAAATATTGCTAAAAATGCCAATGGATCTTAATGGCCTCCGCTTCCAAACAATCCGGAAGCTGCAAGGGATAAAACCACAATTTCCAGAATCGCAATCCCGGAATAAAGCCAGTCTTTTTTTGCGAGATAGCCTTTTACCAGAACCAGATAGCAGACAATGGTCATCACGGCCAGCCAGATAAACCCGATATAATTTAAAAAGTCACCTTTTTTCAGATAATATATCCATCCCCATCCATGGGGGGAGTGGGTAAGTTCCAGATATTCTTTTACCCCTTTATCCCACAACGTTGTAATGGTATGCAGATCCACATGGGGGGGCATGATTCCTGAAAGATAAAGAAAATAAGTGATACCCATGATGGCGATACCGGACCATACACCCACCACCAGAATATTCGCATAAATGATCTGTTCTTTTGAGGCTCGTCGAGCCAATTTTTCCTGCTCATTCATATGATTATTTTACTCCTGAATAAAATTTATGTAAATTCATAGTTGAATCACCCCAGTAAACCGAGGCCGAGACCTTTGTCCAAAGCTTTTAATCCTGAAAAAAGGAGCATAAGGATAACGAGATAGCGGATCATTTTGGGCTTTGCAATGGCCAGAAGCTTTACCCCCAGCAATGAGCCGAACATCAGGCCGACGATGGACGGGATGCCGATGAGGGGAATGACACATCCCTGGTTCATATAAATCCAGGCGGCAGATGTATCGGTAATGGAAAGCAGAAATTTACTGGTGGCAACCGAAACTTTCAGGGGGACTCCCATCATGAGGTTTAAAACAGGAACATTAGCCCATCCGGCACCCAAACCGAACATGCCGGCCAGAAGCCCGATAAGGATGAACATGGACATGCCCAGAAGGGTCCGGTGCGTTTTCCATTCAACACTTTCTCTTGCTCCCTCATCCCAGTAAAGCCCATTTAAACCAAGGGCCATACCTATGGCATCCTGCTTTGTAACGACAGGCTTTTCAGAATTTTTGGAAAAAATCAAGAGTGCAGCAATGCCCACAATGGTTCCACCCAGGCAAGCCTGGATAATATTGGGATTCAGTGCCGACAGACGCAATCCGATAACAGCTCCGACAACGGAAAAGGCTGATGCGATCAATGCAACCGGCAAGGCCAGTCGAAGATTGGCCAGATTCCGGCGCAGCAGACCGGGACCCGCTGCCAGAGCACCGGCAAGGGCAACCATCAGGCCGACACCTCTGACAAAATCAATGTGAAACGGGAAAAAGCCACTGACCAGCGGTACATACAGCACTGCACCCCCGACACCGGCCATGACGGCCAATACACCGAGGACAAAACAAAATACAAATAAAATAAGGGGCCAGAACCACCAGGGTTTATCTCCGCCGCCTGTTGCGGCCTGGTCTGCTGCAAATGCACCCGCCGGACAACTCAGCACGATGACAATGGATGATATCAGCAATCGGTTAAGGCTATTAAAAAAATTGTTTAACATTTAATCGATCTCCTAAGAAAAATTGTTTACAAATGAAACTGAACTCGATATATATGGTCTATAAAGTAATTTTTTTAAACAGTCAATTAAAAAGATTTCATCATGCAACATATTGACATATTAATTATCGATGACGAAATAAAATTTGCAGACATGCTGGCCAAACGGATTGAACTTCGTGGATGCAGCAAGGCTGTGTGTTATGATGGAAGATCAGCCCTTGACTGGGTCAGCTCCCATGCCGGTCAAATTTCCCTGATTCTGCTTGACCTGCGGTTACCGGACCTGTACGGTACTGAGGTGTTGATCGGCATAAAAAAGATCAACCCGGCCATTCCGGTGATTATCCTGACCGGGCATGGAACGGAAAATGATCGGAAAGAGTGCGAAAGACTGGGAGCTTACCGGTTCATTCATAAGCCACCTAATATAAATGAACTGATGACTATTCTCGAACATATCAGGGAGACGTCGGCATGCTGAAGATTTTTCCGGATTTTTTGAAAAGCCTGAGGCCGGAATTTCATCAACACAGGAAGAATGTTCATCTGGATTCTTTTTTTACGTTTACAAACTATCGGTATCTCTGGTTCATGAGTATTTTTATATTGGCCTTAACCGCTCTGTCCCCGATATGCATTGCAACACTCATATACTATCAGTTAATAGAGACATCCGTGGATTCCGACCTGAATCACCGGACCAAGCAATTGACTGCTGCTGCAAAAAGTGCTGTGACGTTTTTCATGGAGGAGCGCCTCAATGCATTGACGTTTACCGTTAATGAAAACGGGTATGAACAACTGGCGGACAATGCCCGGCTTTCAGAAATTTTAAATAATCTGAAGCTTGGATTCGGAGGGGTTACTGATCTCAGCGTGCTGGATGCCGGTGGAAACCAGGTAGCCTATGCCGGACCCTTTAATCTTGAAGGGAAAAATTATAAAAACCAATCCTGGTTTGAACAAAGCCTTAAAAAAATGAATTATATCAGCGAGGTTTTTACCGGGTACCGGGGGGTCCCCCATATTATCATTGCCGTCCGGTCTGCAAAAACGGATGGAAGCTTTTTTATTCTGAGGGCCACCCTGGACACGGAGCGCCTCATGCAAACCCTGTCATCTTATAAAACAGGAGATTATGCCGATATTTTTCTGGTCAATCATGAAGGCGTCCTGCAAACTCCATCCATGCATTATGGTTCCATTTTTACCCCGACAAATCTTATTTTTCCAACTGATTCCGATGAAATAGAGGTCCGGGAGATTTCACTCAAAGGGAAATACATCATATCCGGGCATTCGTTTATTTCACGAGACCTGACCTCTACACCGTTTGTCCTTATGGTATTAAAAGAAAAGGCGGGGATGCTGAAATTCTGGCAGGATATGAGTTTTAAATTCAACTGGATCATGGGGGTAAGTGTCATTATTATTGTAATTGTGATTACCTTTGCATCCACTTTTATGGTGAATAAGCTTTACCGGGCAGACAGAGCAAAAGCTGAAACCATGATGCAGATGGAACAAAGCCAGCAACTGGCTTCCATTGGTCAGCTTGCAGCAGGGGTTGCCCATGAAATCAATAACCCCCTTGCCGTAATTAATCAAACAGCCGGCTACATGAAAGATCTCTTCACCTTCAAAGACCAGACACGGAATGATGATGAACTGGCTGAATATATCGATTCCATCCTTGATGCCGTGGACCGGTGCGGGACTATCACCCGCCAGCTTCTTGGATTTGTAAGACAGTTTGATGTTAAAATTAAAAAAGTAAATTTGCAGAAACTCATATCCCAGGTCTTAAGCTTTCATAAAAAAGAAGCGGAATACCGGCGTATCCATGTAACCGTATCCATTCCCGATATATTTCCAGACCTGGAAACAGACAGCAGCAAACTTCAGCAGGTCCTTGTCAACCTTATCAATAATGCCTTCCAGGCTGTTGAAGAAGGAAACTGCCTGGATATTATTGCAAGTCAAATAGACACCAATACCATTGAACTTGTCATTCATGATACGGGTTGCGGAATTCCTGAAGAGAATTTGAAAAAAATCCATGAGCCCTTTTTCAGTACCAAACAGAACGGTTCAGGGACAGGGCTGGGGCTTTCCATCACATACGGCCTTATTAAAAAATTAGGTGGCCGGATATCGGTTCAAAGTACTGAAGGTGTAGGGACTTCATTTACAATTATTCTGCCCGTAAAAATAAAAGAAGGAAGGATAGCATGAAAATTCTCCTTGTAGACGATGAACAAAAATTTATTAATATGCTGGCCAAAAGACTGGCCTTAAGGGGCATAGAGGCCGATACGGCTTATACCGGAGAAGATGCCCTGAAAAAAGCCTCGGATACGGTCTATGATGTTGCCGTCCTTGATATTAAAATGCCCGGTATCAGTGGTATCCAGTTGAAAAAGAAATTATGCTCCCTGCATACAAATCTGAAATTTATTTTTGTGACCGGCCATGGGGCTGTTGAAAGATCAGAAGATGAAGATTCTGAAAAAGACATTTATCTTTCAAAACCTCTGGATATCGGATTTCTGATTGAAACAATAGAAGAGCTGACCCAGGCCGGATAATTCAGGTATAGATTATTAATATGATAAACCCAACGGGAGAACAACCCATGAATGATGCGCTAAATTATATGAATACCGAGAACCTTAAATTTTTTGGAAAAGTTAATGCCAGCATTTCCCACGAATTGAAAAACATATTGGCCATCATCTCTGAAACTGCCGGCTTTTTAAATGATTTAACAGAACTTGCAAAACAGGGCAAAGAACTGAAACTGTCATTGCTTGAAAATTGCAGCAACAGCATTGCCGAAGAGATCCAGCGCGGATTTACAACCATCAAACAGATGAACCGGTTTTCACACAGCGTCGATGTGCCGGTGATGGAGGTCGACCTGGTTGAAATCCTGGATCTGATGGCAGGGCTATCCGGATTTTTAAGTTTTGCCGGTAATGTCCGGATTGAAAATAAGTGCACTGACATTAAACGCATAAGAA
>MGTJ01000096.1:67245-142855 GCA_001799395.1 Desulfobacterales bacterium RIFOXYA12_FULL_46_15
GGATACTGTGCTTTGCCTATGAATCCGCAGGACCGACCGGTGAAATCCGGCTTCACCTTTCTTCTGGGAATGACAAAGGAGTCTTTCTTAGTTTATTCAGTACTGCTCAAATGCCTGCTGAAAAATTCCCGGATGAAAAAATGCAGAAAACAGCCGATGTGCTGGGGATAGAATTCAAAAAAAATCACTCCTTTTATGAACTTAATATGTTAATTCCCTATGTTTGTGATAAAATAAATGAAATAGAAAAAAATGCATAATTTTCAGTATCTTTAGTAGAAAAGCATGCCCATATAAAAGGCCCTAATAAAAAAAGCCTGTAAAAAAGGAGACCATCATGGACAAAAATCAAAAAATCCATCTGCTAATGGTTGATGATGAGGTAAAATTCTTACATACCATTACCGAACGGCTGAAATTAAAATTCTTTGAGATCACTTCGGCAACAAATGGTGAAGAAGCCATTGCAGCAGCCAAAAAAGGCCGGTTTGATGTTGCCGTAATTGATCTTCAAATGCCCGGTATTGACGGGGTGCAAGTCCTTGAAATACTTAAGAAGAACCACAAATACCTGGAGGTCCTGATCCTGTCCGGACATGCCACCATCGAAACCGCAGTTACCTGTACAAAGCTGGGCGCTTTTAAAGTTCTGGAAAAGCCCTGCGATTTCGACAAACTGGTTGAAGCCATAAAAGAAGCTTATGAAATACGCCTGAAAAAGAAATTCGAACATGATGAAATCAGGATGAAACAAATTCAGGCCTTAGCTTTGGGCCAATCCCCATTAGGGATATTGAAGGAACTGGCCAAAATGGATGAAGCCGAAAAATAAATCTCTTAATGAAAAAGCTGACATTATTCCGGAATACCTGTCAATTCACTTGCACGGACAATTTCCACCTTGTTTTTCAGCTTTGGCAATTCCTTTGAAAGAGCCAGGAAGGTTGCTTTATAAGGATGGCCGATACCAATGGCCGAGCCATGCTTTTTTGTCAGATTGACAAGTTCTCTTAATTGTCCGGCAATGTATTCGGTATCCTGTTGATTATCAAGAAAAACATCCCTGTGGGCGAATTTGAGTTTTAATAGCCTTGCCGATGCCTGCCCCTGGGATTTCAAAGAAGTCCGGGAATCAATAAAAAACAGGTTTTCTTTTTTAAGGATGGTAAATATCTGGTTCATCTGATCCGAACGGGTTGTCAGCTCAGACCCCATATGGTTATTTACCCCGATAATATAAGGCACATCCTTGATATTTTTTTTAAGCAGGTCCAGTAGATTATCCGGCGGCATAGAGACAAGGAGAGCACCGGGTCCTGGATCAACATTGGGATAATCCGCCGGTTCCATGGGAAGGTGCAGCATGATCTCAGCCCCTTTCGAATGCAGTTCCTCACTGATATTCCTGCCAAAGGGAGAAAAAGGCAAAACTGAAAACGTAATATTTGAATGTAGCTCCCTCAATTCCATGGCAATTTTTTTATCATATCCGATATCATCGATAATAATTGCTATTCTGGGAATTTTATCTTTCAGCTTTGGTAGTGGTTTTTCAACGACACTTTGATCGACGTCTTCAAATACTTCATACTTTATGGGCTTATCATCTGCAGATTTTTCCCCGGTCGGTTTTTCCACAATGGATTTATCCATTGCAGGTTTTTCCTTCAGACCTTCAACCTGTTTTTTATCCTTTGGTTCAGTTCTATCCTCTTCAACGGGTTTGACTTCAGGAGAGACAACTGTCTTTTTGGCGATTTGATTTTTCCCAGGACGACCCGGGTGAAGAATCAGATCCGCAATCATTGCTGCTGTGAGACACACGGAAACAAGAATGGCAATCCCCATCAGAATTTTTTTCAATTCATTGATGACGGCAGGTTTCTGTTGTTTAGGGATACTGGTCTGCTTTCCTGATGCTGCTTTTTTCCTTGGTATATTCCTTTTTTTAGCCACCATTTAAATTGCTGAAGACTCCATAGCTTATCAGAATATCAAGGGCTCGTTTAACCTGTGCATCATGCAGAAGCTGATCCGTATCAAGAAGTCTCTGATTTTTTTTCGATTGAGTTTTTGCCTGTTCCGGTGGTTTTGCCTGTTCCGGTTTCAGGCTGTTTTTTAGATCTTTTTCCTTTACCATCCTGTCAAATACCGACATCTTTTTTTCTTTTTCTTCAAGGATTTCATATTCCACTTCAATATCAGGCTCTATCCCCTTGGCCTGGATGGATCTTCCATTGGGTGTATAATACCGTGCAATGGTATATTTAATCCCATATCCGTCTTTTAAAGGCCGAACTGTCTGTACAGAACCTTTTCCAAAGGATGTCATTCCGAGGATTAATGCCCTTGAGTGGTCCTGTAATGCACCGGCTACAATTTCAGAAGCCGAAGCCGACCCGCCGTTGATCAGGATGACAACAGGGTATTTCCGGTCATGATCCGCTTCGGATGCTTTAAACACTTGTGAGTTCCTCTCCTGTTTACCTTTTATGGAAACAATGTCACCTTTGGATAAAAAAAGATCTGATATTTTTACCGCTTGATCCAGAAGGCCTCCCGGGTTGTCTCTTAAATCCATCACAAGGCCTTTCAATCCGTTGTTTTCAGCTTCGAGCCGTCCCAGGTGAATCTTGATATCATCAAGGGTATTCATCCTGAAATTGGTAATCCTAAGATAACCGAATCCGGGTTTCAGGGTTGAGCTTCTTACACTTTCCAAGGGAATCAAGTCCCGGTTGATGGAAAATTCAATAGCCGCGGGTTCCCCTTCCCTGATAATGGTAATATGAACGGGTTTATTCTGGGGGCCCCGCATCATATTCACGGCTTCCCATAGTTCCATATCTTTGGTGGATTTTTCATCAATCCTGATAATCATATCCCCTGTCTGGATACCGGCCTTATAAGCAGGGGTTCCTTCAATGGGTGACACAACGGTCAATATACCTTCCTTCATGGTGATGACAATACCGATACCTGAAAATTCACCTTTTGTATCATCCTGAAGTTCATCAAACGCTTCCGGCGGCATAAAGCTTGAGTGGGGATCAAGATTTCCCACCATGCCTTTGATGGCATTATGAATCAATGCTTCGGAATTGACATCATCCACATAATTTTTTTCAAGCTCTTCAAGGACATCTGTAAACATTTTTAAAGAATTGTATGTCTTATCATCTGCCATCAGCGGATTGATTAATCCCACCGCCGGCATAAGGATAGCGATGACAACTGCTGCACACCATCCGGCTCTGATGATCTTAAACTTACTTAATATTAATTTCATCTTTACGCTCCTTTACGCAACCATTTCATGGGATCTATGGGTTTTCCGTGATGCCTGACTTCAAAATGCAGACATGTCCCCTTGATTGACCCTGTGTCCCCTGCCGTTGCAATAACATCCCCTGTTTCAACATTTTCACCTTCTTTTTTAAACATCTCGTCAACATGGGCGTAGATCGTATAATAGTTGTCTCCATGATTGATGATCAGTAAATTTCCGTAACCTTTCAGCCATTGGGCAAACATGACCTCTCCTTTGAAAACGGATTTCACAGGTTCACCCCTATCGGCTTTTATATCAATTCCTTTTTGAAAAGTGAAGACCTTGTAATTGCCGGTGGTTGACCTGCCGAATTCAGAAATGATTTCACCTTCCACCGGAATCATGAGCCTTCCCTGTTGGTTCAAAAAAGAATTGTCCCCCGGCTTTTTTAAATCATTGGACTGAATCTTCTCCATCCTGTTGTCCAAGTGATGGGCGGCTATCTTTAAAGACTCAACCGCAGCAAGGGATAACTGCTTTTTTTGACGGATTTCTTTTAATATCAATTCCTTTTTCAGCGTATCATTATGATTGATCCTGATCTGATCATTCAGCTCTGTTTCAAGAAGAGTTCTTGCCTGAATCTCTTTTTTCATTTCCTCTTCAAAATTATCAAAGTTTTCAAGATCTCCGCTTTGGCGTTCAATGACTTTAAAATCAGATTCGACAATCGTCTTCATTGAGTTCTGCTGCAAAAAAAAATCAAAGACCGAGGAAGGCATACCTGCCACTTCCAGCCTGCCGATCATATGCATTTTATAAAGCGCCCGAAGCCTATTTTCTGCGTACTCCCTGTTCCGGGCTATGTCTTCGTATAATCGCTCCCTGCCTTTTTTCAGTTGAGTGATTTTTTCTTCCATCTGCCTGATTTCCCCGGATAACGACTGGGCTTTGAGGCGGGCCTTATTTAATGCATGATCGATTTCATTCAGACCTTCGACAATTTCAATTTCCTTCTGGGAAAAGCTTTCAACCAGTTTTTCCTGGGTCTCGATATCAGCTTTGATGGCGTCATTTTTTTCCGGCCTTATTTCTTCGATTGCATTTTGTTGTTTTTTTTCAGCCTTCTTCTGCACCGGCTTTTCTTCTTTTCTATCAATGATATCTGTGAGTTTAATGTATTTGAGGCGATTCCGGATATAGCCTTTCACACCTTTATAGTCTACCAAAAGCCATCCCCCGATGTCTCCTTGTTTTTCCAGTACGTCCACGGCTTCGCCCTTATCCGCAACACCGACAACCTCGGAAAGAAGATTGGGGGACTTCCTGATATTCATCCTGGGTGAATTGATAACCCCCTGGAAAAGGACCTGTCTCTCAGTCATCCCTTCTCCTGAAAGGAGAAAAAAAATAAGACCTGAAAAAAAAATTATTTTAAAATTTGTTTTAATGACAGATAACATCCAAACCAGCCTAGAAAAGTACTGATAAAAATGATCAGAATAATGGTGTTAATTGAAAGAAACCTGATATCAAAATAAATATAGGAGGATAAATTCTGCGTAAGCCCCGATGAAATCATGAGATAAGTGATCAAAAGAATCACAAGACCCAGAACACCTCCGAAAAATCCCTGGAGAATACCTTCCACATAAAAAGGAGCTTTAATAAAAGTTTCCGTTGCTCCCACAAGCCGCATAACCTCCACTTCAATTTTCCGGGAATAAAATGCAAGCCTTACCGTATTTGAAGTGATAAACAAGGCAACCAGAAAAAACAGGCTGCACATGGCATAACCGGTAATCTTGAACAAGGTGAAAATTTTTAGAAATTTTCCAAGCCAGCCCTGCCCGTATTCGACATCTTCAACAATTTCAATCTCTTTTATTTTTTGGGCAAATGCCTCCACTTCCTCAAGGCTGCTATAGGATTTCATCTTGATCTCAAATGCATCCGGTAACGGATTCTCCTGTAATGTCCTTAAAAAATCACTATTGAATAATATCTCTTTTTTAAGTCGGTCAAGGGCCTCATCTTTTGAAATAAATATTATTTCCCGGATATTGCCCAAGCCATTGATCCTGTCTTTTAACTCCGGCATCATATCCATAGTGAAATTATCCTTCAAATAAATCATGACCCGCCCTCCCTGGTTCCATGCTTCAATCACCCTGCCGGCATTTTCAAAAAAGAGTAGAAAAACACTGGCCACAAGAATTGAAAGTGAAATAGTGAAAATCGTAACCAGATTCAAAAACCGGTTCAAACGAATATCAGTCAGGGCTTTTTTTATAAAATGGGACATGAATCATCTCTCTTGGCCTAAAGCATGGTCGCCGTTCGTTTTATCATGCCTTCGGTAATTTCAATATTTATCCCTCTCACTGCGTTTTCCAGAAGATGCAGGTTGTGAGTGGCGATCAATACCGTTGCTCCTTTTTTATGGTATTCCATGATGGAATCAATCACAGCCCGGGCTGATTTTTCATCAAGACTTCCAGTCGGCTCATCGGCAAGAATGATGGAGGGTTCCCCCACCAGTGCCCTTGCCACGGCAACCCGCTGCTGTTCACCGCCTGAAAGCGTCTGCGGAAGGGCCTTTGCTTTCTTATCCATATCGGTTGTTCTTAAGACCTGCATGACCTTTTTCCGGATATAATCCGGTTTTTCTCCGGCAGCTTCCAGAACGATAGCGACATTTTCATAAACCGTTCTGTTAGGAATTAATTTAAAATCCTGGAATACCATTCCAAATCTCCTCCTCAAAAGAGGCAGGCGTGATGAAGAGATCCGCGCAAGATTCATACCATCAATCAGGATATGCCCTTCGGAAACTCTTTCAGCAAGATATAATACCTTGAGCAGGGTGGATTTACCTGCTCCTGAAGGACCTGAAATAAGAATAAATTCCCCTTGCTCTATATCAAGGTTAATATCTTTTAATGCAAATTTTCCATTATATCTTTTACTGACATTGAACAGCCGGATAATAGAATTTTTTTTGATCTCTTGGTTCATGTCCAAATTTAGTTATATTACCTTAACCATCCTTAATTGACTGAAACTGAATTTACTGTTATAAATTGCAAGTGTCAAGGAGTGCTGCAAAACAGTTTTCCTTACATTGAGCCTTCACTGTTACCGTAAAACGGCTTCTTCCACTCAGTGAAGGCTCAAATATTACTGAATTGAAGGTGAACCGTGTTGCTGAACCATAAAAAACCCCCACATGATATTATTTGACTCCCATTCCCATATTGATGATGAAGCTTATGACAAAGATCTTGAAGCCGTTATCGAACGTGCTCAAAAAGAAAATGTCTGTGCCATAATGATTGTCGGAATTGATATTCCTACATCCCTGAAAGCCATAAAAATAGCCCAGATCCATCATCGCATCATCACATCCGTGGGGATTCATCCCCATGATGCGAGTCAATGTTCAAGATCTATGCTTGACACCCTCATCCATCTTGCAAAAGAGAACCCCTGTGTTAAAGCCTGGGGAGAAACCGGCCTGGACTATAACCGTATGTTTTCGCCCGTTAAAGATCAGGAATCCTGCTTTTCTGCCCAGCTTGAAATTGCCGGCAGCCTTGACCTGCCCTTGATTTTTCATGAGAGGGATTCAGAAGGCCGCTTCTATGAAATTTTAAAATCCAATGGTCCGAAATGCCGTAAAGGCGTGATCCATTGTTTTTCAGGCACCAGGGAAGAATTGTTCAAATACCTGGATCTTGGATATTATATCGGGATCACCGGTATCCTGACCATTGATAAAAGAGGAAAATATTTAAGAAGTCTTGTCCCCCATATTCCGGAAGAAAGAATAATCATTGAAACAGATGCACCCTATCTCACACCTGCTCCTCAGAAAAATAAATTCAGGCGCAATGAGCCCTCCTTTGTGAAATCAGTTTTACTGAAGCTGGCTGAAATTAAAAATGCAGATCCTGAAATTCTGTCACAGGCCATCTTTGACAACACAAAAAAACTGTATCAGGTTGACTTCTGATGAAGCAATAATGTTTATTCCAGATCAAAGCGTTGTTTGAGTTCCTGCCATCGTCTTTCTATTTCTCTTGCCCGGGCTGTCTGATCAAGTTTTAGTATTCTTTCATCAGCCAATAACCTCTTTTTAAGTTCCTGCCATCTTTTTTCCAATTCCTGCATGCGTCTTGTTTCATCTGCAAATTTCTGTTCTGCTAATAACATGAGAAACTCTTCATGGTCATTTCTTTCCTGTTCCTGTTGCCTTTTTAATTCTTCTGCTTCCCGATTCTGCTGGGCTTCTAATATTTTGCTCGTTTGAAGCTGTTTTTTTTCTTCTTCTCTTGCCTGGTCATGTTTTTCCAACATCTTTCTTTGTGCATCTTTTTCTTGTTCTGCTTTTTGATCAGCATTGACTTTTAAAGCAGCATCAGCTTTGGTTGCCGGTATAGAAGATTTTAGGTTGCCATATTTATTTATGGCCGCTCTTTTTCTGAGTTTTTCCAAGTCATCGAAACTCAGACCATTCTTTGTTTTTTCTTCTCCCTGTCTGTACAGGGTTAGATTGAACGGATGGATTTTTTTCTCATCGATTTCAAATGCATCTGATTTTAAGAAAAGATTATCCTGATCATCAGATACCTTGACGATAAATGCGTTTCCTTTTGCAATATATTGCCTCAGCCATTTACGATAATAAGAATTATTTCCTATAAGAATAAGAAGTTTGGGACCAACTTCGGAATGGACCTGGAGGGTATGATAAACAACAGGAGAATAGGAAACCGGACCCTGGGTTTCCCTGTAATTTTCTTCAACCAATTCAACTACAAAATCTCCGGCAACACAGGTGATCTGAATAAAGAAAAATATAATGCAGGATATGAGTCCTTTTTTCATTTTCCAGCCTTGGCTTACAAGGGTTTCCAATATAAAAAACTATCGGCACCCTTGTAAGAAACCTTGATGTTTAAAACCGGATTAACCCTTCAACTCTTGAGCATAAGCCGTGTCACAGCCTTTTCAAGCCCATCCAGAGATAATTCAAACATGGAAAATATTTTTGAGATTGTCATAATCGTGTGGGTATATCCCCACATGGTTTCCGGTACCGGGTTTAGCCAGACACAATGGGAAAACGTTTTGGCCAGGAAATGGAGCTGATCGATACTGGGCCTGCCGCTTCTTTCAGAAATATGAATGGAGCCGTCATGGGCCATGAGTTCATAGGGAGCCATGCTTGCGTCTCCTACGATCACGAGGCGGGTTTCCGGATCAAGCTTTGAAAATTCAATGATCTTCTTTGGCTTTTTATACCGGGCCGTATCCTCCCAGAGGTAATCATAGATCGTATTATGGAAAAAATAGGTTTTGACTTCTTTAAACTGGGATTTTGCATAGTCAAAAAGGGTTTGAACCACATGGATATAGGGGTCCATGGACCACCCGCCGTTGTCGATGGCCAGGATTACCTTGAGCCTATCCTTTAAGGCCCTGTCAAACACAAGATCAATCTCACCTGCATTCCGCAGGGTCTCCCGAATGGTTTCATCAATATTGATCTTATCCTTGGGCCCGGCCGGAATCATATGCCGCATCCGTTTTAAAGCCTCACCGATTTTGGCCTGGGTCAGTGGCCCGGCTGTTGAATAATCTTTATAGCGACGCTCATTAGCAACCTTTACCGCAGATTTATTTCCGGATTCTCCCCCGACCCGCATACCGCCCGGATGATAGCCGGAATGCCCGACAGGTGAATATCCGCCTGTGCCGATCCATTTATAGCCGCCATGATGTTCCCCTTTCTGATCCTTGAGCCGTTCCTTGAAATACTCGATCAATTCTTGAGGTGACATATTTTTTAGTTCATCTTCGTTCACCCCTAGCGCATCCGCAACTCTTTTCGGGTTTTTCAACCATTCCTCCAGCATCCCGCGGGCAATCTCGTCGACTTCAAACCCATCATTCTCCGGTAAGGGGACACCTTCAAAATGGTGTGCAAACACCTGGTCATAGAGATCAAAATATCGTTCACTTTTTACAAGGATGGCTCTGGCACAGGTGTAAAAATCATCCAGGGTGTTGATACTGCCCTGATGCAAGGCCTTCTGGAGGGTCAGAAAGGATGTGGGGGAGACGGGAACGCCGATCTCTTTCAGTGTATAGAAAAATTTTAAAAACATAGAGTTTCCCAGCCTTAATACATTTTTCTTCTGGCAGCGAGGTTTTTAACCCGTTCATAATCAGGGCTTTTCTTGAACAAAACCCCGAGGTAAGGAAGCTGGGTTGTGATCAGATCCTTTGCTCTGAAGTCAGGGTCAGCGTTCAATGCCCTAATCCAGTTGATCAATTCCCGCGTGGCCGGTTTTTTCTCAATGGAGTCGATTTCCCGCATGACATAAAAGGCGTCAATTGCATTTTCAGCCAGTTTGGTATCGATTCCTTCAAAATGAACATTAATAATCTTTCTCATCATTTTCGGGTCAGGAAAGGCTATGTGATGGAAATTGCACCGGCCCAGGAAGGGATCGGAAAGATCTTTTTTCGCATTGGATGTGATGATGATCACTGGTCTGTGTCTGGCTTTGATGGTCCTGTCTGTTTCAATGATATCAAACTGCATCTGATCCAGCACATCCAGCATATCATCCTGGAAATCCGTGTCAGCTTTATCGATTTCATCAATGAGCAGCACCGTTCTTCTATCTGCACAGAAGGCCTGGCCGATCTTACCCATTTTGATGTATTCATCAATATTGCTGACATCCCTTTTGGAATCCCCGAACCTTGAGTCATTCAGGCGGGTAAGGGTATCATACTGATACAAGGCTTCTATCAGCTTCATACTGGATTTTACATTTAAAATAATCAGCGGCATTGCAAGGCTTTCTGCAATGGCATGGGCCAGCATGGTTTTCCCGGTTCCGGGTTCCCCTTTAAGGAGCAGGGGCATTTCCAGCTTGATGGATATATTTACAATTGATGCCAGTTCCTGATCCAGAACATATTTTCCGGCGCCATGAAATTCATTTTTCGATTCCTGCTGCATATACGTATGTCTCCACTGTGGTTATGATTTGATTTTCAGATGTACATAATAATCACAAAATAGCTTTTGACAAGTTTTTTATTGCCCTGCAAACATTAAAGCCCTTAAGGTTACAAAAATGTAACTCAACTGTTTTTTAAAGGATTTCTAAAAGATTGACACTTTAAAGACTTAGTGTTAATAGTTCTTACCAGTCAACAATAAAATGATTCAAAGAGGAGTCGTGCTATGATTGGTGGAGTCGGAATGCCGGAATTAATCATTATTCTTGTCATTATCCTTATTATATTCGGTGCCGGAAAACTTCCTGAAATAGGTGCCGGTTTGGGTAAAGGTATTAAAAATTTCAAAAAGGCAACCAAAGAAGCAACCATAGAAGACAAAGACGAAGAAGAGCCTGAAAAAATAGAAAAAAAATAACCTCCAGCCATTTTCACTGTTCTACAACGCAGTCACTCTCTAAACAAAAGAGCGACTGCATAGTTTCCCGTTTATTTTTAAATTTTTCCGCACAAAAACATCAATTCTTCGCATAAAGAACAAAAATACAAATTTGAAGTTTTAATTTGAGCTTTTAATACTTTTTTGTTATTTTATTGGTTATGATATTAATTTTAGACCATGACTTTAGATGGAAACTTGATGTATTTACAGCATTGTCCGATTTGGCACATCAATTGCTTGTATAAATTCAAAATAGAAATGTGACCAATTATGGATAAAACAAATACCAACATATTGATAAAAAAAAGAGAAGCCCTTATTGAGCAGTTTCTTTCAGGAAATGAACCCGATTTTCTTGAAAAACACAGCCTGATCCTGGATGAATATATTTTTACTGTGTTTGAAGAAAGCATTACGGCAAGAAAAATGACGGTTTCAGGAAATGCCTTTGCCATTATTGCACTTGGCGGTTATGGCAGAAAAGAGCAGTGCATCCATTCCGATATCGATCTTCTCATCCTTTTTGATAAAGCCGTGCCTCCTGAAGTCGAAGCTTTTGTACAGGAATTGCTCTACCCCCTCTGGGATACCCGTTTTGAGGTCGGGTATGCTGTCAGGAATATTGCCGAATGCCTGCAGATGGCCTTTGAACGGTTTGATGTCCTGACAACCATACTTGATGCCAGATTCATCTGCGGCGCATCACTCATTTACTCTTCCTTTATTGAAAAATTCCGTACCGAACTTTCGACAAAGCACCTGAAAGGAACCCTGAATTATTTATTTGAACATGGAGAAAAAAGACATTTTGATTTTGGTGACTCCACCTATCTCATCTCCCCGGATCTGAAATCCGGATTTGGAGGTCTCCGGGATTACCATACCCTTTTGTGGTATGCTAAAATCAAATCCGACATCAAAACACGAAGAGACCTTGAATACTACGGGTTCTTATCGCACTTTGAATATACAACCCTTGTAGAATCCCTGAGCGATATCTGGAAAATCCGAAATTTCCTTCATTATATCACAAAAAGAAAATGCGATACCCTCCATTTTGAATACCAGGCAGATCTGGCGGGTCTTCTGGGATACCGTTCAAGAAAACGGCAGCCGGATGTGGAGCGCTTCCTCGGGGACCTCCATACGCGTATGGATTTTCTGAAACAGATTCACCAGATTACATTTGAAGATATCTTTGGAAGTTTCCGCCTGAAAAAAGACAGCGATGATTCCCGGCCCACAAAAACAGAAGGCCTGGTCATAAAAAAAAGAAGGCTGTATTTTTCCAACACTGTGGTCATTTTGCAGAAGCCTGATCTATTAATCAAAATCTTTTTAGAAAGCGGCCGACGAAAAATTCCTTTATCTATTGAAGCCAGAAGGGTTGTGAGTGAGTTTCTGCACCTTGTGGATGATGATCTTAAAAAGGATCGAAGCTGTATTAAAATCTTCAACAAGATCATGGGATTGTCCCACTGGGAATTCAATGTTCTGAACGTTATGCTGGTGACGGGGATACTGGGAAAATTTATCCCTGAATTTACTTTTATCATCAACAAAATCCAGTACAACCATTATCACCTCTTCCCCGTAGATAAACATTCTATCCGATGTGTCCAGATCATCAACAGTTTTAAAGAACCCGGCGACTCCATTATGGGGACCCTTTATTCATCGGTTCTCAAAGAGGTCAGAAATAAAAATATCCTGCTCTTTGCCGCCCTGCTCCATGATATCGGGAAATCCGACCCGGCCAAGGAGCATTCAAAGACCGGTGCCGGAATTGCAAAACCTATTTTTGAGAGGTTCGGATACAATCCAACGGAAATTTCAGATGCTGTTTTCCTTATTGAAAACCATCTCGTTCTCATAAAAACTGCAACCCGAAGAGATATTTCAGATGAAGAAACTGCTGTTTATCTGGCTAATAAAATAGTAAAAATCCGCCTGCTGAGAATGCTCTACCTCTTAACCGTTGCAGACTCCCAGGCAACCGGCCCCAAGGCCTGGAATGAGTGGACCGAGAATCTGTTGAAAGACCTTTTCCTGAAAACCATGGGCATCTTGAAAAAAGGAGAGCTGGCTTCAAAAAAGGCCCAGCGGTTGATTGACAAGAAGAAAAACGAGATCCTGAAATTCATGGATGATCCAGGGGATAAAAATGAAACGGAAATGTTGCTTGAATCCATGTCCCGTAGATATCTTGTCTATATTCCCGCCCAAGACATTGCTGAACATATCCATCTCTTCCGGAATCTTAATGACAAAAATTTTATCTGGCAGATATCAAAGGATGGTGGATCGGATTTTCGCACCGTCACCATCTGCGGAAAGGATGTGCCGGGGTTTTATTCCAAGGTTGCCGGGGTTTTCTTTTTAAATGGTCTGGACATTATCGGCTCCCAGGCCTATTCTCTTGGAAAAGACCACGTACTGGATATATTCACGATCAAGCCTCCGAAAGACAGGCTTTTTGAAACACAGAAATGGGAAAAAACAGAAGCCGACCTTATCCAAGCTCTTCAGGACGACCATTTCCTGGACAATGCTCTTGGCAGGATACCCCGGACACTGATGGTATCCTCGGGCAAAACCCCTGAACCCAATACTGTCCGGATAGACAATGAGACTTCCAGTTTTTTCACCATTATTGAGGTATTCACCTATGATTTTCCCGGGCTGTTGTTTTCCGTCACCAATGCATTATACAGGAGCCGCACAAATGTGAATGTGGCCATGGTAGCCACAAAAGTGGACCAGGTCATTGATATTTTTTACGTCAAAAGCCTTGATAATGATTCAAAAATTGAAACCGAACAGGAGCTTGAAAAGATTAAAACCGCTATTTTAATGAGTCTTCCACAAATAAAGGCAAAGGAGAAGAACAATGAAAAAAATTGAAGCGATCATAAAACCGTTTAAATTAGATGATGTTAAAGAGGCTTTGAGCGAAATCGGCATTTACGGGATGACGGTTACTGAAGTCAATGGGTATGGCCGGCAAAAAGGGCACAAGGAGATTTACAGGGGTGCCGAATACGTTGTTGACTTTGTACCAAAAATTAAAATTGAAATCGTTGTCAGTGATGAAAGAGCTGCTGAAACCATTGATACCGTTAGGAATGCTGCCAACACCGGTAAAATCGGAGATGGGAAAATTTTTGTGATCCCGGTAGAGCAGGTAATTCGGGTGAGAACCGGCGAAACTGGAACAGAAGCATTATAATATATAACCAATAAATTAATTTAAGAAAGGAATGAGAATGACACCTAAAGATGTAATTGCAATGGCAAAAGAAAATGATGTAAAAATTGTGGATATCCGGTTTATGGATTTTATCGGCACCTGGCAACATTTTTCAGTTCCCATCAGCGAACTTACAGAATCAGCATTTGAGGAAGGCTTTGGTCTGGACGGATCAAGCATGAGGGCATGGCAGGTCATCAACAACTCCGACATGATTGTTATCCCTGAACCCGGAACAGCCAAAATTGATCCATTTTTCAAGGTTCCGACCCTTGCTGTAATCGGTAACATCTATGACCCCATCACCCAGGAAGCTTACAGCCGAGACCCAAGAGGCATTGCAAAAAAAGTTGAACAATATATCAAAAGCACAGGAATAGCAGATACCATTTATGTCGGCCCGGAGCCTGAATTTTTTATCTTCAGCAGCATCCGGTATTCATCAGAACCCCATGCCTCTTTTTTCGAAATTGATTCCTGTGAAGCCCATTGGAACAGCGGATCGGATGAAATGCCCAACCTTGGTTATAAAATCCGTCCCAAACAGGGATATTATCCGCTTCCGCCCAATGATCAATACCAGGATATCCGGACGGAAATGATGCTGACCCTGGAAAATCTAGGCATTGCCATGGAATGCCAGCACCATGAAGTTGCGGCTGCCGGTCAGTGTGAAATCGATCTCAAATTTGATTCTCTCTTAAATATGAGTGATAAACTGGCATGGTTCAAATATGTCCTGAAAAACGTTGCCGTTAAGAACGGTCACACCGTTACCTTCATGCCCAAACCCCTGTTTGGGGACAATGGTACCGGCATGCACACCCATATGAGTTTCTGGAAAGGCGGGAACCCCTTATTTGCCGGCAACAAATATGCCGGACTGTCTGATGAAGCCCTTTATGCCATCGGCGGGATCATGAAGCATTGCAAAGCACTCTGCGCCATCACAAACCCAACCACCAACTCTTATAAGAGACTAGTCCCGGGTTTTGAAGCTCCCATCAACCTTGCCTATTCCAGCAGAAACAGAAGCGCTGCCATCCGTATCCCCATGTATTCAGGATCACCCAAGGCCAAACGAATCGAATTCAGGACCCCCGATCCCTCATGCAACGGATACATGGCTTTTGCAGCCATCGCCATGGCCATGATAGACGGAATTCAGAATAAAATTGATCCGGGTGACCCCATGGATAAAAACATTTATGATCTTCCGCCGGAAGAACTTGCAGAAATGAAATCCGCACCAGGCACCCTGGAAGAGGCTTTGAACGCCCTTAAAGAAGACCATGAATTCCTGCTGAAAGGCGATGTTTTCACAAAAGATGTCATTGAATACTGGATTGACTACAAGATGACAAACGAAGTAAAACAAATCATCAGTCGTCCTCACCCCCATGAATTTTATCTTTACTTTGATATTTAACCTGAACTGAAATTTATTTCTTCATAAAAACCCAGCCACCCGGCCCTGATACGATCGGGTGGCTTCATTTCAAGGAAAACGCTTCTGCCTCTCCTTTTTTTAATGCATTCCAAAAAAAAATAAGATATAAGAAAAAAACATTACTAATAAGGGAGCAGGCATTAACAATGAAAATAAACATTCCGCCCATCCGATCAATGCTGATTCTTTCCCTGCTCATCTTTCTTAACTGCTTCACTCTCCCTGCCTCCTTGTTCTGTGAGGAAACCATCAAAGGCAATGAATTTGAAAAATTGATTCAAAAGCTGGTTGATGATGGCTTTGACAAAGGAAAAATCGAGAAGATCTTCTCCAACAAAGAGGTTGCTTTTACACCTGAAGCGGTTTCCCTTTTTTTTATCCACAGCGAATCAAGCCTTGACTATGACCAGTTTACCACACCCAAAACCATTGAAAGCGCATTGAAATACCTGAACGACAATAAAGAAATTCTCGAAAAGGCCGAAGGAACCTTTGGTGTTGATAAAACCGTTATCACGGCCATCCTGCTGGTTGAAACCCGTCTGGGATCCTATCTTGGGACAAAAACCGTTATCAATACACTTTCCACCATGGCGGCATTGTCTGATGAAACATTGCGGGAAAGAATCTGGAATGCCATTCCTGATGATAAAAAGCCGGCAAAGGAAGCGTTTATCAAGAAAGCCGGGGACAAAACCAACTGGGGGTACAACGAACTGAAAGCCCTCCTCCAATATACTGAAAAAGAAGGGGTTGCTCCGGAGAGCATTAAAGGGTCCTATGCCGGAGCCCTGGGTGTGTCCCAGTTCATGCCCTCCAATGCCCTCAAGCTTGCAAAAGACGGCAATAATGATGGCAGAATTGATCTTTACAACCATTCGGATGCTATTTTCAGTGTTGCCAATTACCTGAAACACCATGGCTGGCAACCAGGGATCACAAGACAGAGGCAACACGAAATCCTGTTTCTTTACAACCACAGCAATTACTATGTCGACACACTTCTGAAGATCTCGGATAAACTCAAAGGATAGACTGTTTAATTATGGATCAGACCGTCTTAATTGTTCTTCTTATTTTTTCCATATCCTTTCTTTTGACAATGCTGGCTTTAAAGGACATCATCCTCAAGGATTTCGGATCCACCAGAGCCAAACTCATCTGGCATTTCATTGCCATCGTTCCCTTGATAGGCTGGCTTGTCTACCTTGTCTTCGGATTTAAAAAGGGGCGGCGAAAGCCCATCTGATCCGGCAATTTCATTTGACAAGAGCCTGGCTTTAATATAAGTATAGATACCTTTTAAGGTCCCATCGTCTAGCGGTCAGGACGCTGGCCTCTCACGCCGGAAACCCGGGTTCGATTCCCGGTGGGATCACCACATAGCCTTATCAAGGCTTTTAACATTTCATTGAGAGCCTCTTTTATTGGTAATTTTTCAAGCTCCCCACACCATTCAGGGCATCATTATTTACAAATATGGGTCATGTAAAAATTAAGCACAGTGGATTTTGGATACTCTTGCCCTGTGGCCTTAAATAACATATACATGAATTGCTATGGAAAAAATATTAAAAGATGAACGAAACATTGATAAAAGGCCCATCCTGATTGTTGACGATGAACCTGAAATCCTTGTGGCTGTGGACACGAGTCTGAGGATGGCAGGTCTCTCGAATATTCTCACCCTCAGTGATGCCAGGGAAGTGATCCGGATGATGGAGCATCAGATTCCAAGACTTGTTCTTCTGGATCTGAACATGCCTCATATCAACGGCACCCGCCTGCTCCAGATTATCCGTAAAACATGGCCCAGGATTCCCGTGATTATTCTCACCGGCGCCATTGACGTGGAGACAGCGGTGCATTGCATGAAAATCGGGGCACTGGACTATGTGGTCAAGCCTGTGGAAGAAGCGCGGCTCCTGGCAGCCGTCAGCCAGGCCCTGGACGGTGAAATTCTTTTCGGAGACGATAAAAAAGGTATCCCCGGGGAGGGGAGCCCCCGGGTTAAACATCCTGAGGCCTTCAGCCATATCATTACCCGGGACAGGAAAATGCATTCCCTTTTCCAGTATGTGGAGTCCATTGCCCCTTCGTCCCAGCCGGTCCTGGTTTATGGGGAAACCGGGGTGGGGAAGGAACTTTTCGGCCGGTCCATCCATACCTTGAGCCGGCGCAAAGGCAATCTGATCGTGGTTAATGTGGCAGGCCTGGATGATAATGTCTTTTCCGATACCCTTTTCGGTCATGTGCTTGGTGCATTTACCGGAGCTGAAAAAGCAAGGGCCGGGCTCATTGAACAGGCTGCCGCCGGAACCCTGTTCCTGGATGAAATCGGAGACCTGGCCTTAACCTCCCAGGTAAAGCTTCTCAGGCTGATCCAGGAAGGAGAATACCTGCCCCTGGGATCGGATCGTACCCGTAAATCCGATGCCCGGATACTGGCCTCCACCAACCTGGATCTGTGGAATCTTGAGAAAAAAGGGGGCTTTCGAAAGGACCTGATCTACCGCCTGTCTACCCATACCCTGACCCTGCCGCCCCTGCGGGACCGGATATCAGACCTGCCCCTGCTTCTGGACCGGTTTGCCTGCCAGGCCGCTCTTGAATTGGACAAACCCATCCCGGATATTCCCAAATCCCTGATTGAGCAGATGCAGGCCTATCCCTTCAAAGGGAACATCCGGGAACTGAAATCCATGGTTCATGATGCAGTCTCACGTTATAAAAAAGGACCGTTTACCGCAGATCTGTTCAAAGGATTGATTCCGGATGCGGGCTTGACATCCAAAGACCATGGCAGTTCAACAGATCTGCCCACCCTGAAGGATGCATCCAGGGAATTGGTGGAAAAAGCGCTTAAAAAAACCATGGGTAATCAGTCGGCTGCGGCCCGGATTCTGGGGATCTCCCAGCAGGCCCTTAGCAAACGGATTCAAAAATTGAAAGCAGGAGAAGAATAAGCCTTGATACGGATTAATCCACTTTTCCCGTGATCAGATCAATGGTCAGATTGTTGTCATTTGGCGGAAGATCCGTCCACCAGCCATTGATCAGATCCTTCTGCATCCAGGCAATGAATGTGAGCCAAAGCCCGAATCCTTCTTTGTTGATGGTCATCTCAGGTTTTTTTTCATCTCCGGAAAGATGGGCACAATAGGCCTTTGACACCTGGCCGCTGATCAAAGGCTGCTGTTTTTTAGAGACTCTATATCCATCAAGCGCGGCATTGGCCATGGTAATGGTTCCGTTAAAGACATAATCGTAGGCATAACCGCTGAATTTATCTTTCATGGAAGGAATGGAATCAATAAAAATGCTTTTAATGACAGCACTACGGCCGTTTTTGATCTCTACGATCCGGTAGGGACAAGGGGCTGTGACAAGGGAACCGGTTTCAATGTCAAAGATAAAATTCCCTGAATCTTTAAACTCTTTCTTTGTAATGTCCTGGGCATGGTAATGGCCGGTGAAAACCATGCGAACCCCATAGGCGGCCAGGAGTTCCGCAACGGTTTCATCGTTATCAACAATATATTTGCCATAGAATTTTTTATTGGCAGGATAATGCTCCATGATCCCGTGATGCATAAAGACAATGACGGCTTTTTTTTCTTTTTTGGCCAGGATAAGCTGGGATTCAATCCATGCAAGAGTGGAGGGAGAAAAAGATCCATCGGTGTGGGGATGGCTCAGGGGTTTGTTTTCCTTCCATTTGCAGGAATCAAGGCCCATGAGCCATAACTCTTTTTCAGGCTCCAGGATATAGCTTAAAGACTCCTTATCCGTTGCAATGGCGTCTTTATAGCCGAATTCATGATACAGGACCCTGAAATCCATATCATTAATACCAGGGACAGGCTTTGTTTCATCCCCCTCGTAGCGGGCGGCATCCCCGTTGTTGATGTCATGATTTCCCGGAACTGCATAGACTTTCAGCCTTGAGGATTCAAGTTTTTTCAGGGTCTTCACAACGCCTTCGTGATTGATTCTTTCACCATCCTTGGTCATGTCGCCGGGAATAAGAACAAAGCGTACATTTTCCCGTGAAATTTTTTCCATGGCCGCTGCAATGATTTCTTCACTCAGGGTCAGGAGTTTTCTGTCATCGTCCAGATATTTTTGAAAGGCGCTGCCGCTGATGCCCAGCGTCTTATCATAAAAATGGAGATCTGATACAACGGCAAAGCGGGTATCCGGGTAAGCAGGGCTGGTTTTAAGAAGTGTCTGGATGTCTTTGTCTGTCTGATACATAAATTTCTGATGGGTGCCGCAGGAGGCAAGGGGTAAAAAAGATAAAAGAAAAAAACAGATAAGACAGGAAATTTTAGATTTTGTCTTAGATTTTGTCATGGGGGGGTATTCTCCGGGAAAATTGAAACCAAAAAGGCCCTGTCCCGGCTTTTATCTTTTGGCTGCAATGAATGCTTGAAGAATAAAAACCAGGACAGGGTGGTTTGCTGATTGTGTGTTTAATTGCCGGCCTCACAAGAGCAGGATGTGAAATCTATTTCCTCGCCGCATTTGCTGCATTTGTGGGTTTTTTCGAATTCATCTGAAAAGATTTCCTTTTCTGCCTTGCATTTCGGGCATTTGCAGGTAAAGGATTTTAAAGTTTTAAACTGCTGAAAACCTGGGCAATGTTGCGGTGTTGTCATGATATCCTCCATTTTTTATGGTTGGTGTTGAAAACCAGGGATGACCAAAATTAAAGGTTAATTCATCCCCATTGTCAATGATAAAACAAAAACAATATAAAACAAAAAAGGGTTAATTCAGATTTACCAGGGTTCTGCCTTTTAATTCCCCTTTCAATATCAGGTCTATTTTTTCATCCAAACCGTGAAGATCTGTTTCTTCATAAATGCTGTAAAGAAGGTCGAATTTCCACTCCTGTGAAAGTTTTTCCCAGATCATGGCCCGAAGGTCCATGGGACAATGCTGGGAATCGATCCCCAGGAGAGAAACCCCTCTCAGGATAAACGGATATACATTAAGGGGAAGATCAGGGGATGCCACATTACCGCAAGCGGTCACAATGCCATCCTGCTTTAAGGATTTAACGGCGGTTGCAAGGATCTCTCCTCCCACGGTATCGATTACACCGGCAAAGCAGGGCTTTAAAACAAGGGGCGCGGTTTCGGCCAGAAATTCTTTTCTGGAAATGACGGCTCTGGCTCCCAGCCGGCCCAGAAAGCCGGTGTCAGGTTTCCCGGACAGGGCGACAACAGAATATCCGAGACGGGAAAGGATAGCCACGGCCATGCTTCCCACCCCGCCGGTGGCACCGGTGACCAGGATATCCCCATGTCCGGGCCGGATGGTCCGGATCAGTTTAAAAACTGACATGCCAGCCGTGAACCCGGCGGTTCCGAAAATCATGCTCTCCTTTTCGTCCAGCCCTTTGGGCATCTTTACCACCCAGCCGGCCGGGACCCGGATATATTGACCAAACCCGCCTTTGGTATTCATCCCGAGATCATAGCTTGTCACAATCACCTTTTCTCCCTTTTTAACGGAGCTATCGCGGCTTTCTTCAACAATTCCTGATGCATCGATCCCGGGCGTATGGGGATAAACCCTTGTGACTCCCCGATTTCCCGTGGCAGACAGGGCATCCTTGTAGTTCAGGGAAGAATACAGGACCCGGATGAGGACATCATTGTCCGGCAGATCCTGGACCAATGCTTCCCGGATCTGTCTTTTAAACACATTTTTTTTTGTTTCCTCAACTACCATTGTGGTATAGAAGGTCTTATCCATTTTTACCATCCTCTTGATAAGGGTTAACCTTAAGTTTATCCTTATTCTAAGTCTGAATGCACGGGAAAGCTATATAAAATCTTTTTACTTTACTGGGCAAATCTGCTACATATGCCAAAATGAAACTCGAACGATTCCAGACCGGCAGGGTGATGCTGGTTGCTTTTTCCCATTTTGTCCATGATGTGTACACCAGTTTTCTTTCCCCTCTCCTGCCCCTGATCATTGAAAAGCTTTCCCTGTCCTTGAGCCAGGCCGGACTTATGTCTACAGTGATGCAGACCCCGGCCCTGCTAAATCCCGTCATCGGACTGTTTGCCGACAACCAGGGGCTGGCCCGGTGGCTGGTCATTCTGGCACCGACCCTGACGGCATTTTCCATGAGTCTGATATTAAATGCCGGCTCCTATGCGCTTCTCCTGGTGCTTGTTTTTCTGGCCGGGATCAGTGTGGCCCTGTATCATGTACCCTCCCCTGTCCTTGTGGCCAAATATTCCGGGGACAAAAAAGGCCGGGGCATGAGTATTTATATGACCGGCGGGGAAGCGGCCAGGACCGTGGGCCCCATGTTTGCCGTGGCTGCCGTCTCTTTCCTGGGACAGGGCCGGTTTTATCTGGTCATGGGCCTTGCCGTCCTTATCTCTGTCCTGCTGTATTTCAGCCTTGAAAAAGAAGAAGAAAAAATCAGCATAAAACGAAAAGGTTCCATCAAATCCGCCTATGATGAAATTCAACATGTGCTGCTTCCCATAACCGGGGTCCTGGCAGCACGGTCTTTCATGCATGCAACCATGGGCACCTTTCTTACGGTTTTTGTGGAAAAAGAAACAGGGAGTCTCTGGTATGCTGGTGCCGCCCTTGCCCTGTATGAAGCCTTTGGTGTGGCCGGCATCCTGTGTGCCGGGACCCTGAGCGACCGGGTTGGAAGACGGCGGGTCCTGTTCTGGGTATTGACGGTGGCCCCGGTGGCCATCCTCACCTTTGTATTTACCATCGGGTGGATAAAAATTGTCATGGTGGCGATTGCCGGTTTTACCGTTCTTTCCACCACACCTGTCATGCTGGCCCTGGTCCAGGAAAATGCAAAAAAGAATCCTTCGGCCGCCAACGGCCTTTTCATGATGGCCTCATTTTTTGTCCGGTCCGTGGCCGTATTCCTGGCCGGAATGATCGGCGATATTGCAGGGCTCGAAAACATGTTTATCATAAGTGCCCTCATTGGTTTTTTTGCCCTTCCGTTTCTCTTAAAACTGGATCATTCATAAAGGAACATAAAAATGCTGAAAACAAATGAAGACAAACTGGTTGAAATTCTGGTGCAATGCAAACCCGGGCCTCCCAGGCTCAGGGCCGGATGGCGGGTAAGCCACGAAGGAATCCCTTTTATCCTTCCCAGTATCGGGGGAATCACCCTGAACGTCAAGGTTGGGGATTCGGCCTTCGGCCTGGCCGGAGACCATATCGAACCGGGTGTGAGCTGTTCGGCCAACCCGGAAAAACCTTTTGAATTTCCCAATGATTCCCTCCAGATCCTTTCCTGCATCGGCAATGAAGCCAGGATTGTATCCGGAGATGCAAAGGGCGAAAAGGGAACTGTTACCGGACACCACGGCGGGTCAGAACATATCATGATCGATTTTTCGAAAAATGTGCTGGAAAAATTGACCTATGACGATAAAATCGTGATCCGGGCTAAGGGTCAGGGCATGAAATTAATTGATTATCCGGATATCCGGCTCTTCAATCTCGACCCCGGCCTTTTGAAGAAAATGAAGATCAAAGAAATAAAAGGCGGGACACTGAAGGTTTCGGTGACCACCCGGGTTCCTGCCCAGTGCATGGGCTCCGGTCTTGGCTCGGCCCATGTGGCGGCCGGGGATTACGATGTCATGACCAGTGATCCGGACACGGTCCTGGAATACGGTCTGGATAAGCTTAAATTCGGTGATTTTGTGGCATTGATGGATCATGACAATTCCTATGGCCGGGCCTTTGTCAAGGGTGCGGTCAGTATCGGTATCGTTGTGCATTCGGACTGCCTCCTGGCCGGACACGGCCCCGGCATCTCGACCCTGATGACCTGCAAGGCCGCCCTCATTGAACCGGTCCTTGATCCCGGCGCCAATATTGCCGATCTTTTAAAAATCGGGACTAAACGGAAGAAATAAGGATATACATTTGAATACAGGCAGGAAAGCCATCCTTGAAAAAGGAACAGGCAGTATAAGAAAACAGGCAAAGCTTACATATCTCTATGAAAAAGAATCCCGGTATTTTGCCCAGGTATCTGAAAGCGTCAAGGAGCTGGCGGTTAAAGAACTCAGGGAGCTAGGGGCGGGTCAGGTCAAACCGGTTTACCGGGGGATATGGTTTACGGCATCCAGAAAGGATTTTTACCGCATCACCTATTTTGCAAGGCTGTTGTCAAGGATCCTGGCCCCCCTTGTTGTATTTGACTGCAAAGACAAGGATGAGCTTTACGTCCATGCCGGGAAAATACGGTGGGAAGAGTTTTTGACCCCCAAAAAAACCTTTTCCATTGCCGCCAATGTGTCTGAATCCAAGATCACCCATTCCAATTTTGCAGGCCTGAGGGTCAAAGACGCCATTGCCGATTATTTCAGGGACAGGGCCAACAAAAGACCGGATGTAGATGCTAAAAATCCGTATATCACCATCAACCTGCATCTTCACAGGGATATGGCCACTCTCTCCATTGATGCATCGGGCGGCACCCTGCACAAACGCGGCTATAGGGAAGAATCCGTTTCCGCACCCATGCAGGAAACCATTGCCGCAGCCATTATAAGGATGTCTGAATGGGACGGCAGTGAGCCTTTATACGATCCCATGTGCGGGTCTGGCACCCTTTTGTGCGAAGCCCTCATGGCCTATTGCCGGATACCGGCCCAGGTGTTTCGAACCAAATTCGGGTTTGAACGGCTGCCGGATTTTGATGCAGCCCTGTGGGAAGAGGTTAAAAGGGAAGCGGCTGAAAACTTTATTTCCCTTCCCAAAAATCTGATTGGCGGCAGTGATATATCTGAAGAATCGGTAAATGCCGCCAGGGTCAATATCATGGGGCTTCATTTCGGCAGCGAAATCGATATCCTGCAAAAGGATTTCAAAGAGATTGAGGCCATCCCAAACAGCGTAATTGTAGCCAATCCGCCCTACGGCATCCGCATGGGAAAAGATGAAAACCTGAACCAATTCTATACAGACCTGGGCCTGTTTTTAAAGGACCGGTGTAAAACGTCAAAGGCCTTTATCTATTTTGGAGAACCCAAATATATTAAGAAAGTGCCGCTGTCGCCCACCTGGAAGAAGCCTTTGCAGATCGGAGGCCTTGAAGGAAAACTGGTCAGATACGATCTCTTTTAGACATCAGCGTAGGAATGTGAAGATTTATGCAGAAAAATGATTCCAGCCCCAGATATACCTGTAATGAATACAGGGAAGAGATGATCCTGCTCGGACTTCGGAAACGGCTTTCTTCCGGCAACCTCTCTGCCGAGGAAAAAGAAAGCCTTTTAAAAGAAATCCAAAGGGTTGAAGAAGAGATGGGAATCGGTTAGCAGAAACCCTTTTCCCGGATGGAAAAGATTTCCGCCATCATGCACCGGGCGCTGCCGCCTCCGATTTTTTCAATGGTTGACAAATCAAAACTTAAAATTTCACCATATTGCCTTAAAAATTCCTTCTGGTCGTTTGTGAAACCGGCTTCTGCGGTTTTTGACATGACAATAAAGGACCGGCTTTTCTGATTTCTGACTTCCAGGATATTGCCGCAGAAATGATTTTCCATCTGTTCCATGGAGATTTCCATGACGTCAAAAGATTTTTTCAGGGTAGTCAGAACCAGGCCCCGCTGGTTTTCATCCGGGATGCAGGCACTGCAGATCACAGCATATTTTTCACCCAGACTCATCATGACATTGGTATGGTAGATGGGTTTTCCAGATGAACTTTTAGTATCAAACAAAATGCCCCTGGGGTAAAACCTGAGGCGGATAAAATTATCAAACTGATCCGGGTCGCACCGCTCGGAGCGGGCCGCATAAACGACCTCGTCCACATGATCGATAATCATGGAACCCGTGCCCTCCAGGAATTTTTCAGGTTCATCCAGCCGTCCCACATTGATGCAGTTCCGGATGGTATACCCGTTCTCATTCAACAGCTTTTCCACTTCCAGGAGCCGCCGCTCCGCCTTCCTGTTTTTGGCCATCATGGGGTAGGTCAGGATGGTGCCGTCATGCTCAGTGGAAAACCAGTTGTTGGGGAAAATGGCATCCGGCGTCGTCACCTCCCGGCTGATGGGCGGCTCCAGGATCAGCACGGTGACCCCTTTCTCCCGAAGGCCTGCCACCATGGCATTAAATTCCTCATTGGCTTTTTTGTTGATGAATTCCGGTTCCATGTCCGGTTTGTGCTGAAATTCATTATCAACGCCTGTTTCCTCATTGTACCCGAAATCCCTGGGTCTCACCATGAGGATAGTATCTGCTGTCCGGGTGATTTTTATGTCCATACGTTCTATCCCTGATGATAATTAACAAATCAGATAAAGAAAAAAGGGGAAAAAGTCAATATCCATCTTCAAAAGCAAATAATGGCAAACAAAGAATGCGTTATTTATCGCTTCATCCAACGGCCCGGCCCTGAAGGACCCCGGACTGGGTAGGGCCTGCAAAGGAAAGGCGCCGGATATCGGTAACCCCGTTTGCCATAAGCATGTCTGAAAGCTGAGCTTCACTGTAGGCCTGGCCCTTTTCCGTGCCGAGATACATATTGATGGAAAACAAAGCCGGGAATAAAGGTCCGGCCATGTCGTTGTCGAGGATAAATTCATGGATGAAAATATGGCTCCCCGGTTTTAAGGCAGACACGGCTTTCCGAATGATATCCAGGGCCTCTTCAGGTCCTTCCCCATGGAGGATATGGGAGAGGAAAGCGGCATCATAGGCATTGGGGAAATTGAATTCTTCTTCAATATAATTTCCTGAAATAAATTCAACCCTGTCCGGGACCTTGAATTTTTGTATGGTCTTTTCAGCAAAAGGCCGTGTGGTTTCAAGGTCATAAACAGAAGCGCTGAGTCCCGGGTTGGCAAGACAGAAATGAATGGCAAAGGTTCCGGGGCCTCCCCCGAAATCCAGGAGCTTTTTACAGCCGGAAAGGTCAAGCTCTTTTGACAGCTTGGGTGCAACCGCCATTCCCATGTTGAACATGCCCATCAAAAAGCTTTCACGCCATTCATCATCGGAAAAAGAAGCTCTTTCCCGGACGGGTCCGCCTTCCATAACAGCCAGGCCCATGTTCTGCCAGGAATCCATGAGGTGGTGGTGGTGCATGATGATAAACCCGATATACTGGGAGGAATCCTTGGACAGAAAGGTCAGGGCAGCCGGGGAATTGCTGTATTTCTCTTCTTTTTTGATTAAAAGCCCCATGGCGGAGAGAGCATTTAAGAGCAGGGGGAGACCGCGTTTATCTGCTTTTATTCTTTTATTGATGTCGTCACAGGATAGGGTATCAGGCCCGATGGCTGTAAAAATATCCAGCTTTACGCCGGTGTGGAGGGTGCAGGTTCTCCAGTAAGACCCGGATATTTCAAGAAGGGTTCCCGGATTCCAGTTTATTTCGGCCATAACAGCTCCTTTTAATTAAAGAGGTTATTCTTTAAAGGTTCAGCATGTTTTCAAGAGCAATTAATGCATCCTTTTTAACGTCTTTATCAATATTCACAATATTGGTTTTGCCGATATTTTCAAGACAGGAATGAAGATTTTTCAGATTGATCTTAAACATATTGGGACAGAGGGAATCCTTTAATGCCAGGATTTTTTTATCCGGATACTCCAGGGCAAGGCGTTTGACCAGGTTGATCTCCGTACCGATAATCACCGTCGATCCTGCAGGCGCATCAGCCGCATATTTTACAATAAAACTGGTGGAGCCTACCGCATCGGATGCCTTGACCACCTCTGCCGTACATTCCGGGTGAACCACAATTTTTGCGTCAGGATATTTTTTTCTCATGTCGCTGATATTATCCACGCTAAACCTTGTATGAACCAGGCAGTAGCCTTTAAAAAGAAAAACCCTGGCCTTCCGGATATCGTCTTTGCTGTTGCCGCCCAGGGGCTTTTCCGGGTCATAGACCAGCATCCGGTCAGCAGGAATACTAAGGGCGTTTCCAGTATTTCTTCCCAGGTGTTCATCGGGAAAGAAAAAGATTTTTTCTCTTTGCTGAAAAGCCCAGGAAAAGGCTTTGGCAGCATTTGAAGAGGTGCAGACAGCCCCGTTATATCGTCCGCAATGGGCTTTGATGGCCGCGTCGGAATTCATGTATACCAGGGGGGTGATACGGTTTTCCCCCACAATTGCAGCAACCTCATTCCAGGCGCGTTCAACCAGATAGGCGTCTGCCATGTCCGACATCCAGCAGCCGGCATTCATGTCCGGGATCTGTACGGTCTGATGGGGTTTAGCCAGGATCGCAGCACTTTCGGCCATGAAATGAACCCCGCAGAATACAATGAATCGAGCCTCTTCATCCCTGGCCGCTTTTTGTGAAAGATCAAAGGAATCTCCCTTGTAATCGCCCAGATCAACGATCTCTTTTCTCTGGTAATGATGGGTCAGGATGATAAGTTTTTTACCAAGCGTTTGTTTGATCGCTTTTATTTTTTCAATAAGGTCTTTATCCGTTTGATTGTCTTTCATTTTTTATTCCTTTCCGATCAGGAAAATGCCATAGGTGGCCAACAGGTTGGGTAAAACCGTGATGAGTTTACCTTGGCGCTGATTGTTCTTTGTGTTGATGGACACTCTTTTAAGGATTTTATACCCCACTTCTTCCGCGAATTTTTCAAAATCCGTCAGGCTTAAGACCCGTATATTGGGGGTGTCATGCCATGAATAGGGAAGCTCCTTTGTGACCGGGGCCCGGCCCGTGAAAGCAAGCTGCATCCGGACCTTATAATGCCCGAAATTGGGAAAGCTCACCACGCCCATTTTTGCCACCCGCATCATGGAATGGATCAGGCTCATGGGTTCAAATACCTGCTGAAGGGTCTGGGAGCAGATGGCATAGTCAAAGGAATTGTCAGGGTAATCTTCGATTTCTTCATTAATATCCCCCTGCAGCACTGAAATTCCTTTTTCAATACATTTTTCCACCTTTGATTCTTCTATTTCAATGCCTCTCTCCTTTACGGCTTTTTCCTTTTTCAGCCAGTACAGAAGATCGCCCTCCCCGCAGCCGAGTTCCAGGACCCTGGACCCTTCTTCGATCCATGAGGCAATGAGACTTAAGTCATATCTCAGATCACTCAATTTCATCAGACACCCCTTTTAAGAAACCGGCCATGAGATGGTCCAGCCGTTCATTGGGCAAGAGGAAGGCATCATGCCCCCATTGGGCGTCAATCTCGCAGAAACTGACATCCAGATCGTTTTTTTTCATGGCCTTGACCATTTCTTTAGACTGGTAAGTAGGATAAAGCCAGTCCGAGGTATAGGAAACCACCAGGAATTTGGCTTTGCATCTTGAAAAGGCCTTGACCAGGGACCCTGATCCGTATTGCCGGGCCAGGTCAAAATAATCGGCTGCCTTGGTAATATACAAAAAGGAATTGGCATCAAACCGTTCAATAAATTTCTTGCCCTGATATTGAAGATAGCTTTCCACCTGAAATTCCGCACCGAATTCAAAGCTCAGGGCAGACCGGTTCTGAAGTTTTCTTCCGAATTTAAGCCGCATGGATTCATCGGACAGATAAGTGATATGACCGATCATCCGGGCAATGGCAAGACCCATGTCCGGTTTTTTGCCTGAATAATAATGACCTTCATTCCAGTTGGGGTCTGCCATGATGGCCTGTCTTGCGACTTCATTAAAGGCAATGGCCAGTGCAGAATGACGGGACGTGGTGGCAAGGGGGACGGCAGACCGGACCCTGTCCGGAAACCTTGCACACCATTCCAGGACCTGCATACCGCCCACAGACCCGCCGATGACCGATAACAGGGTTTCGATGCCCAGATGGTCCATGAGGGCTTTCTGGGCTTCCACCATATCCCCGATGGTGATGACGGGAAAATGGGTCCCATATTCTCTGCCAGTTTCAGGACTGACGGACATGGGGCCTGTTGACCCGGAACAGGAGCCGATAATATTGGAACAGATTACAAAATATTTATCCGTATCAATTCCTTTTCCAGGCCCCACCATGATATCCCACCATCCGGGTTTGGCATCCTTGGGATCATAATATCCGGCCACATGGGAGTCCCCGGACAGGGCATGCAGTACTATGACGGCATTGCTTTTGTCTGAATTCAGGGTCCCGCAGGTTTCATAGGCAAGGATGACAGGGCCGATATCGGCCCCGCTTTCCAGTTTCAGCCGGTCCTCTCGACCGGCAAAGGTAAAAAATTTTTTTTCAACAACACCGATTGTCTGACCGGTCTGGTACGGGCCAATATATTCACTCATGGGCAACCTTCTTTTTTAAACAGCGGTCAGGGCCTGTTCAAGATCATATAAGATATCATCAATATGTTCGATGCCGAGGGAGAGGCGCAGCAATTTCGGATCAGCCAGTTGATTTTTAAGCGCTTCGGGAAAAGAAATATACTGGGATGAGTATGGGTGAATGATGAGGGTTTTGCAATCCCCGAGGTTGGCCAGGTTTAAAATCATTTCAAGGCGATCTATGAATTTAAAACAGGTTGTCTGATCTTTGAGGCCAAAGGTGAGCATGGCACCGAATCCTTTGTTGTTGAACTGTTCCTTTGCTGTTGTATAACTTTTATGATCCGGGAAGCCCGGGAAATTCACCCATTCGACTTTTGGCTGGGCTTTCAGGAAATCAGCGGCCTTTACGGCATTGGCTATGTGGCGCTCCATCCGGATGCCCAGGGTGTTCAGGCCCATGGCCGTCAGAAAGGAATGAAAGGGTGCGGGTGCGGTGCCGAAATTCACATGATATTCTTTGAACATCCGGTGCAGAAAGGCCAGATTGCCTTTCTGTTCAACAAAGGGAGCAAAATCCTGGAATTTTTCACCAGTCCAGTCGAATTTCCCGGCATCCACAACCACGCCGCCAATAGCCGCGCCATGGCCGGAAAGATATTTTGTGGTAGAATGCATGACAATATCCGCCCCAAGTTCCAGGGGTCTGCAAAGCCAGGGGGAGGCCAGGGTATTGTCCATGATAAGGGGCGCTCCATGGCTGTAGGCAATGTTTGCAATGGCTTTGATATCAGCCACTTCCATGCCTGGATTGGTGATGGTTTCCATATACACAAACCGGGTTTTTTCATTTATGGCAGCCTCGATGTCATCCAGGCTCATCGGATCGACAAATTTTACCGTAATCCCATATTTTCTGAAAATGGTGTTGAAAAGGGTATATGTCGACATGAAAAGGGTTTTGCTGGCCACAAATTCATCCCCGGTGCGCAAAAGGGTCAAACAGGCATTGTTAATGGCAGCCATGCCTGAACCGGCCACAACGGCACCGGCTCCGGATTCAAGGGAGGCGAGTTTTTTTTCCAAAAACCGGCTGGTGGGATTGCTCAGCCTCATATAGATGTGCTCTTCAGTTTTTCCGGCAAAGGTATTGCTAAGGCTTTCAGCGGTTTCATGATAATGGGCGGCCGTCTGAAAAATGGGAGGAAGGGTGGCGCCCTGCCAGGGCGAATCTTTGAGCCCTTCGTGGATGGCTCTTGTTTCAAAATGGTAAGATCTTTTTTGTGTCATTATGATAGTCACCTTGAATTTTTTGTTAAAGGCATAAAATGAATTCTTTGAATATCACATTGTGGTAGGGCTTTGTCAATATTTACTTTTATTTTCAATAAATCATGTGATTAATGATTTAAAAAGGATTATAATAAAATTGTTCAAGTAACCCCGCCAGGTTATCAAACACTATAGCCGGCCTTATATGAAGGCTGGGAGGGAGGATGCAATGAATATTAAGAAAATATTGAATCCGGTGGACGGATCAGAGCAATCCATCAAGTCGACCCGGTATGCCATTGAGCTTGCAACGCTCATGAATGCAAAAATTATCCTGATGCATTGTCATGACAGATTCCCCATTATCCTAGCCGAGCCCTATTACCAGCAGGTCATTGATGATGTCCAGAAAGTGTCTGAAGAACTTTTAAAACCCTTTATTGACATGCTTGAAGAGGCAAAAGCCGATTTTGAAATGCGTCTTGTCGAAGGGGCTCCCGGAAATAAGATACCGGAAGTGGCAAAAATTGAGAAAATTGACCTGATCATTATGGGGTCCCGAGGTGTTACGGCATTTGCAGGACTGTTTCTCGGCAGTGTTGCACACCAGGTGCTGAATAAATCCGACTGTCCTGTTTTTATTGCCAAATAGCAGGCTGCTAACAAAAACTTATTCACCCCCCTTTACGGGGTTGAACTGTCAGAATTTTTCAATTGCTTCAACAATTAACCCAAGGGATATTTCCGGGTTGACCGCAGCCCCTGTTTTTTTTTTGCAGCCCATGATGCTTTTTCCGGTGGACCTAATAAAAGCTCATCATGGGCTTTTGCGGTATTTATTATATCTGCATGATGCAATAATTGGGCAAGATAAGATTGAGATGAGCACTTAAAGGGTCTCCCGTTTCAATGACACCGAAAGAACCGTTGAATTCTGGAAAATTTAAAGGTAAGTAGTCTTGATTTCTTGAGAGTTCAAGGATAGTGGAATCCTTGACTTTTGAGATTCAAAAAAAGCTCCATTTTTTGGTTTGAATAATTTTAAATGAATGTTGACTGGCAGGAAAAGTCCGGGGATTATTAAACTGTAGCCAAAACATTTTGCGGTTGGCGAGAATTTTATCCATCAAGAGCGCTCAAGACTATTATCCGATACCGGAAAATTTCCAGGGGTATTTGATAATGCATACCATGCTATTCAAAACCAGGTATGTTGATTTGGCTTTAAGTCTATTCCTTTTTAAAACCATTGCCTCACCCTGGCTGAATAATCCGAATATTCTTTCACGGATTTTTGACAGAGAGTGTTCTTTCTGCTTCTGCTTCAATATCCATGTTCCTGCTGATTTCATACAGGGCATACAGCAGGGCCCTAAGCGGGGTCCCGGCAATCTCTGCATCGCCCGACATCGAAGCGCCCTTGAATTCAGCAGACAGTTTCAGGCGGGCCGTGTTGACCATGGTATTCCATGTCCGCCATTTTCAGATAAAACCGTTCAACAGGATTCAGCTTCAGCCTCCGTCACCATCTCCTTGCCGTCAATGACTGAGTAGGCCGTCAGCACCTGGATAGAGATCTTCGGCTGTCCCAGACCCAGTCTTCAAAATCCGGGGGCGGGTTTCTGAAATTTCATTGTCCGCTTTTGAAACGGCATACACATACCTGCCTTCCTGGGTCTGGTATGGAATTGACCGCCGTGGAAAGGCTTGAAAGCAAAACAAGGGTTCCGACTTGTTTTTCACGGACCTCATGGTTGAAATTAAGGCTGGTTTCCGTTTTTTTTGCTTTTATGTTTCTTTTGGGTCGGTTTGAGAATAGCATAGTTTTATCAATGAAATAAGACCTATTCTATTGACAAAATCAGAAGGATTGAAGTACCTGTAACCTGCGTTCTTCAACTGATAAAGGGAGTCTCTATGACTATGCTCATCGCGTTTTATCTGTTTTTCCCGGCAGTGGTGATCCTGCTCTGTCTTAAATTTCCATTTTTAGATAAAATAGGAGCCGTGTTTGTCTGTTATGTGGCAGGCGCCCTGGTTGGGAATTCGGGAGGACTGCCTGAAAATGCAGCTGTCATCCAGGATGCCCTGAGCGGTGCTTGTGTAGCCGTTGCCCTTCCTTTGCTTCTTTTTTCCATGGATGTAAAGGCCTGGTTTAAAACAGCCGGGAAAGCCATGTTGTCCATGGCCGGGGCAACAATATCGATTGTAGCGGTTGCCGGATTTGGAAGTGCGATGCTCAAGGGCCATGTGGAAGAGAGCTGGAAGCTTGCAGGTCTTGCCATTGGCGTCTATACTGGCGGGACACCCAATATGGCAGCCATCAGAACCGCTCTTGATGTGGACCCGACCACCTATGTCATCCTGCATACCTATGATACCTTTATCAGCCTTGTTTATATTATCTTCTGCATCACCATTGCCCAGCGGATTTTTAATTGGTTTCTGCCCCGGTACAGGAAGACGGAAATAAAAAACCCGGGGTTGGGGGGGGATGATGTCGAGGATATCAATTCATACCCGGATATGTTTGAGCCGGAAATCATTAAAAAATTAATGGCAGCCATGCTCCTGTCTTTTCTGATTCTCGGGATTTCCGTCGGGCTGGCCGGCCTTTTCCCCAAAGCCGTGTCAACAACCGTCACCATTTTATCCATCACAACCCTTGGAATCGGAGCGTCATTCATTACAAGGGTGAGGCACATCAAAAGAACCTATTCCCTGGGCATGTATTTTATCCTGATATTCTGTCTTGTAGTGGGATCCATGGCCAATATCCGGGATCTTGTCCATATCAACATGGCCCTGCTGGCTTATGTAAGTTTCTGTATTTTCGGATCGTTTTTGCTCCATGCCCTTTTCTGCCGGATTTTTAAAATTGATGCCGACACCTTTATCATCACTTCCATTTCCGCCATCTGTTCACCGCCTTTTGTGCCGGTGGTGGCCAATGCACTGAAAAACAAAGAGATTATTTTGTCCGGCCTGACCACCGGGATCATCGGGTATGCCATTGGAAATTATCTCGGCATCAGCTTTGCCTATATATTTAAAGCAGTGGCCGGCTAAGGAGAAGACATGATTTCAATTCCTTCAAAGGGAAGACCCCATGATGACATCCTGGAATCCATGCAATTGTTCCGGGAAAATGACGCTGATCATAAGAATGGCCGGACCTGGTCCCTTGTATATCATTTAACCCCTGAGCATGATGCATTTTTAAAAACCGCCCACCAGCTTTTTTTCAGTGAAAATGCACTCAACCCCATGGCATTTAAAAGCCTTAAACGGTTTGAACATGAAGTGGTCCGGATGACGGCCCGGCTTTTAAACGGAGATGAAAAGGTGGTGGGGACCATGACCTCCGGGGGAACGGAATCCTGTCTTCTGCCTGTTCTCTGTTACCGGGAGCGCGCCCGTTCCAGAAAGCTGGGAGGGTCCCTGCCTGAAATGATAGCCCCAAAAACCATTCATGTGGCATGGGAAAAGGCGGCCCGGTATTTTAATGTCAAAATGATCAGAATCCCCCTGAAGGATGATTTCACAGTGAATGTAGACATCCTCAAAAAAAAGATCAACCGGCGTACCATCCTGATTGTGGCATCTGCGCCTTCTTACCCACACGGGGTTATTGACCCCATCGAAGAAATCGGCCGGATTGCCGTTGAACGAAACATCCCCTTTCATGTGGACGCCTGCCTTGGCGGATTCTTCCTGCCGTTTATGGAAAAAATCGGATACCGGATACCCATATTTGATTTCCGTTGCAAGGGTGTCACCTCCATCTCGGCCGATGTCCATAAATACGGGTTTGGGGCCAAGGGTGCCTCAGTGCTGGTGTACCGGGATATGGAGTATTTAAAACACCAGTTTTTTATCCACCCGGACTGGCCGGGCGGGGTTTTTGCCTCTCCGGCCCTTCTCGGCACCCGGCCCGGCGGGCCCATTGCAGCAGCCTGGGCAGCCATGAATGCCCTTGGCATGAACGGGTATTGTGAGATGGCAGAAACCATTATGGAGACAACCCGGAAACTGACAACAGGCATCAATGCCATAGACGGGCTTAAAATCCTTGGAAAACCCGCCATGGGCGTCTTTGCCTATGGCTCCACCGATTCAGGAATCAGTATCTTTGCCGTGGGCGATATCATGGAAGACCGGGGCTGGCATGTGGATCGCCTTCAGCGGCCCGATGGGCTCCATGCCATGGTGACCCCGGCCCATAAAAGCGTAGCTGATCAATATCTTCTGGATTTAAGGCAAGCCGTTGAAATGGTAAAGTCCAATCCCGGTCTGTCTTCCAGGGGAAATGCCGCCCTCTACGGCATGATCGCCCATGTGCCCTTCAGGGGGCTCATCAAAAAAGAAGTCAAGAAAATGATGGAAAAAATGTATGGGCCTGAAGGTGAGATGCCCATGGGCCCGAAAGGGAAGGAATCCTTTGCGGTCCGCATGGGGACACGCATCTTCAGCAGGATTTTAAGATGGGCGTCCCGAACCGGCTGCAGATGATTCCTTCCCTTTCAGTTGATCTGTCAGACCTTCTCCCCGCAGTTCGGGCAGAATTTAAAATCAATATTGAGAAATGGTTCTCCGCATCCAGGGCATTGCCTGGGCAGGGGCCCGAGTTCCACAAGAAGCTCGCCTGATTTCACGGGCACCATTTTTTTATCAAATTTATAATCCGCAGTTTTCATAACCCTGAGTACAATGCCGTCCACAGCAGACACCACGGATTTTTCCTGTTTCATGATGGTGATGTTGAACAATTCCTCACCTTTTTTGACTGTATCCCCGGGTTTGACATACATGATCCAGAGGTCCCCGTTGCTGGGTGATCCGGCATGACAGGGATTGCCCGGGTCGGCCATGGGGACCGCATCGGATTCATGGCCTGTGGCAGCCGCCACTTTGACGGTATGGGTAAAGACTTCCCCGTTCAGGGTATACCGGACCACGCTCATTCCTTTTTCATCCGGCGGTTCCAGCCCCAGTATCTTCATGGAATGGGGTTTTCCGTCCGTGTCCCTGAACTGGAGTTCCCGCCCCGGAACAAGGCCTTCAAACCAGACATCCAGGGGCACACGGTTGGGGTTGCCGAATTCGTTTCTGAACCGTATGGTCTTTAATGCATCCCCGGGATGGTTCAGATACATGATGGTTTCTTCTTTTGTGGGGATACGGCCGATCTGTTTTTCCAGTTCTTTTTTTTCAACATCCATATCAACCTGCTCAAGGCCTTCCAGGGGTGAAGCCTCTGTTCTATTGGCAATGGCATATTCATATTCTTTTCCAAAGGCGCCGGCATAAACCCAGTCCGGCGGGAAACCTAAGGGAAGCCGCCCGAATTTACCCAGGAGAAGGTTTTTAAAGGCATCATTGCTGTTGCTGTAGAGAATGAGCCGGTCGTTTTTGATTTCATCATTGAGTTCTTCTTCCGGTGTTGAAATCACGGTATCGAGAATCCATAAAAGATGCCGGACTTCTTCTTCCCCGCCCCTCTTGAATGCACTGGTCACTGCAAGAAAAGCCGTGTTCCAGGTGATCTGGGAGCCAGGGGTTACATCATGATACCGGATGATCTGCCTTGTGCCGGCCAGAAATTTGAGCATATAGGGCAAAAGGCGGATATAGCCCTGTTTCATGGCCCCTTCCTGAGAAGAAGAGGTGGCACCGCCGGGCATGCCGTGGAAAACCACATCATGATCAATGCCCTGGAAATAAGGGGCTGTATACCGGTCATAATAGGGCATGATCTGTTTCAGCACAAAATTACAGGTCCGGATCATATCTTTGTCAAGGCAGGTCTTAAGCCCCAGTTCCTCTTCGATATAGGCTGCGGTGGACAAGACCTCGCCCTGGCCGTACCATCGTACGGCAGCCCCAAGACCTGTATCCACGATATGGGCCCCGGCTTTGGCTGCAGCTCCCACGGCCGGGACAAAAAGGCCGTCCGTGCAGTGGCGGTGGTAATGGATCACAAGATCAGGGTATTTTTTCCGGATGTCCCGGACAAGGCCTGAGATAAACCTTGGAGGGCAGACCCCGGCCATGTCTTTTAGGCCCAGGATGATGAGGGCGGTTGCCTTTTTGGCGGAAACACCGGCCACATCGGCCGTCATACCGATGATTTCATCCACAACCCCGAGGTAATGGGGGATATCGAATCCTTTGGCCCAGGAAAGGGAGACTGCCGGCTGAAACACATTCTTCTGCGAATTTAAGACCACTTCGGCCAGGGGCCGCATGTTTTCGATATGGTTGAGAAAATCAAAGCACCGGACAATGTCGTGGTGTTCGCATATGGATTCGCTGGTCATCTGCATGAGGTTTTTAGGCTGGGGTTTGTATCCCAGGAGGTTTGTGGATCTGACCAGAACCTGTTTCAAAGTCAGGGGGGCAAAATGGTTCCACAGTCTTGCCTCGTTAAAGGGATAGGTCATATTGGCCATCATGGCCACATGGAAATGGGCACCTCCTCCGTTTTCAATGGAGAAAAATCCGCACCGGTCGAGATAAGGCCCGATGAGCCGGTCTTCTGCCAGGCGGAAACGGTTCCCGCTGTTGGACTGGGTGATGTCCCGGGGTGTGGTGTCGGAAAAATGAATGACTTTGGAATCCCTTACCATATCCAGCAGCGCCTTTCGATCTCCCCTGGGGTATCTGCCTTTGGCAGGGGCGGGTCCCGGGTCCGGCAGAACCGGTTCAAAGGCCCCGATCCGTTTGTCGCCGGTTCCGCGGTAGTCGGACAACTCAATATGGGGATTGTATCCCATGGCTGAAATCTCCGCCATAAGCCTTGACAAGCGAAGGGCTTCGGATTCGTTGTCCCGGTAGCGCATAAGACCCGGCCGGGTTTCCACAAACCGGGTATCGTACAGGCCGGACCGGAATACCGGGTCTGAAACGATTTTCTGGTGAAAGGGAATAGTGGTTCGAAGACCCCCGATGATATATTCCTTCAAGGCCCGGTTCATGACGGCAAGGCTTTTTTCCCAGGTCTGCCCGTGGGCAATGAGCAGGGATGCGGCAGAATCGTAATTGGACGGGAATTCATAGCCTCCTGCAATACATGAGTCCAGCCTGACACCGGGTCCGCCAGGTGAGATATACCGGGTGATGTGCCCGGAATTGGGAGCAAAATTGTGTCTCGGGTCTTCGCAATTGATCCTGACCTGGAGGGCATGGGCCACGGGCTTTGTTTTTTTGCTGTTGAACCTGAGTTTTGACCCGAACGCAACGGCTATCTGCTCTTCTACAAGATCAATGCCGTAGCGGCATTCGGTAATGCCGTGTTCCACCTGGAGCCTTGTGTTCACTTCAATGAGATACGGGTTCTGGTCCGCATCCACAAGAAATTCCACAGTGGCAAGGGAATAATAGCCGACTTCGCTGACCAGGGCTTTTGCATATTCTTTAAGCTGTCCGCGCAGGGCTTCCGTCATCCTGGGCCAGGGAGAAGGCGTGATTTCAACCAGCTTCTGGTGGTTTCGCTGGACTGTGCAGTCGCGTTCATCAAAGGCAAAAACATTGCCGTACTGGTCTGCAATAACCTGGATCTCAATATGGCGGACCGAGGTCAAGAGTTTTTCCACATAAATCCTCGGGTTTCCAAAGGATGCCTGGGCCAGGACAGAGGCTTTGGAAAAAGCGGTTTCAAGCTGGTCCATATCAAAAATTTCATAAATCCCCCGTCCCCCGCCGCCGCCTTCGGCCTTGAGCATGACCGGGAGCCCGAGGTCAAGGGCCATTTTCCTGGCCTCATCCATTTCCACGGCATCCAGGGAGCCTGGAACTACGGGGATTTTTAATCGCCGGGCCAGCTCACGCACTTTTACCTTGTTCCCGAGGAGTTTCATGGGTTCTGTGGGTGGTCCGATAAAGAGGATGTCCATATCTTTGCATTTTTTCGGGAAGCTTGCATCTTCTGATGCAAATCCCCAGCCCGGGTGGACGGCAACCACCTTTTGTTCCTTGGCAAGTTTTAATATCCGGTCGATTTCCAGGTAGGCCCTGGGATTTTCCCCCAAAAGGATCAGTTCCTGGGCACCGGCTGTGAACGGGGCGATTTTATCGACATCGGTCACTGTGAGGACAGGGACGGCCATGAGGACCTCCCGGATGGAACGGATGATACGCCTGGCCGTGATACCACGGTTGGCCACCAGAATTTTTTTGCCTTTTATTTCCTTTACAACCTGGTCAAATGTCTTCATTTTCTTTTTTTACTCCTTGACGGTTTTTTAAAAATTATTCAATCCTGGGATAAATCCTTCCCCGATTGATGGTTTTTATCCCTTTTATTGTCTCAATAATAAGACTGCCTTGCGGATCTATCCCCAGAATCCGGGCCGGACCGCTGAAAGCGCCGGCATCTTCCAGGACCACGGTTTCTCCCGCTAAGGCAAGCCGCCTTTGGACATTTTCAGCAACTGTCGATGGTGCGGCAACCATACCGGGAAGACGGCACCTGATCTGTTCAAGAATCTGTGTCCATACCTGGCAAGGGTTCAGATTTACACCGGATTCTTTTAAACAGCCGGCCTTGATTTGAAAAAATTTTTCACCAGGGCTGCTTTCCGGTGCAGAGCCTATATTAAGGCCTATCCCTGCCATAACGACAGGCCCTTTTTTTTCAATCAGAATCCCTCCCACCTTGGAATAACCCGTCATTATATCATTGGGCCATTTTATCTGTGCAGGTATCGTCAGGGTTTCAAGAGCCATGACAACACAGAGGGCCATTGCCATGGGCAAAAGATTGTCAAGCACCCGGGCTGAATCCGGAATTCTTATTGTTGCAAACAGGTTGCCGGAATCCGAGACCCATTCCCGGCCGAATTGACCCCGGCCCCGGGTCTGGTTTTTTGCAAGGACAAAGGTATAGTCGGAAAAAAGACCCTGGCCAAAAAGGCTCCAGGCAATATCCATGGTTGAAGTGCAGGTGTCAGTAAGATAACCGTTTTGCCCTTCCGATGCTTCAGGGATCAGGCCAAAAACAGAAAGGTTCATTCTATATTCCAGGCATCCGTCAGGCAGTTGGCCACGGTTCCGATTAAACGGTCATCAGCCCTTTGCCTTGAATATACAAAGTACAGCAAGGTTTCAAATTTTTCACTTCCCTGCCGGCAAAAAATTTTTTGTCTTTGTGCGAACCCTTTTGCCACGCTTTTTTCAAGAACGCTGACCGCTAAGCCCTGCTCGATAAAAGTAGTTTTGGTGATATCATCATTGGCAAAGATTTTATTTTTTAATTCAATACCCTTTTCAAACAGAAATGCTTTTACCGTGTCCAGGAACGGGCACTGGTTAGTCGGAAAAATCCAGGGCAGGGCAGCAAGCGCATTAAGATCCAAAGGGTTTAAGCTTTCTTTGAAACTTAAGGGGATTGCAATTTCAAGATCCACATGTGAGAGAAAAATTGATTCCACCCGGCTGTTTGAGTGGCTCCCAAAAGCAAACCCGCAGTCAAGCGTTCCCTTTTCAACCTGTTTTAATATCTCTCCTGTGGAAGAGGTGATGATTTCAAGGTTGATGCCGGGATATTTTTCAAACAGGGTCTTTATGATGTCCGGGATTTTCAGATATCCCGGCTCTGCATTGATCCCTAAGGTGACATGCCCCCTGATATCCTGTTGAAGGGCTTTGGCAAAATGATGCATTTCATCTGAGGCAGAGAGGATATCCACTGCCTTTTTTTCCATCCTTTCCCCTTCCGATGTCAGGCGCATTCCTTTGGATGTCCGGGTAAACAGGATAAGCCCCAGTTCTTCCTCCAGATGCCGGATATGGGCGGAAACTGCGGGCGGGGTGGTATTCAGCTCGGCCGCAGCCCGTGTCACATTGCCGATGCGGGCAACAGTGACAAAAGATATTAATTGATAAAATTCCATTCAGAAATTTTTAACACATCATTTAAAAAACACAAATGGATATTTTTATGACCCTTCATTATAGTTTTTTTATTTAACCTTAAAGCAAAGGAAAAAGGATGGACGTCAATATCATCAATCTAAAGGAAAAAGCAGCCCTGATCCGGGAACTTCACGCGTATAAGCGCATTGCCGGGATGAATGGTTATGATTTTAAACTGGTTAAGGCTCAAAGGGAATTTGTATGGCACCGGCACCCGGATACGGATGAGGTTTTTTATGCTGTGGAAGGAGGTTTTGAGATTCATTTAAGGGAAAAGGTTTTGACCTTGAAAGAAGGGGATATGGTCGTGATTCCGAAAAATGCGGAACATAAGCCGGTCTGCAAATCGCTTTGCACCATCCTGTTGATTGAGCCCAAAGGAACCCTGAATACCGGTGATGCAGGCGGTGCCCTGACCGATACTCTTCTTGAAGATATCTGATTGCCGCCAGGGTGTCGTTCTGATTAATCATTGGCTTTAAAGCCGGTTTCTGATATTAAAGAGCCTTACAAATTCATAGAAAAAAAGGCTGGGATGAAGATATTGGAATTGACCCTGGACGGGTTGACAGGTTTATTAAAAAAGGGCTTCGGCAAAGGCCTGTTTCATGCTTCTGCCCTTTACCGGGAAGTATATCAGCGGGGAAATCGGGATATTGCCGGTATTCCGGAATTTAAAGCATCACAGACCTTTGCAAAAACCCTTGAAAAACAATTGATCATAGAGCCCGGACAGGTTGTTGACGCCTTCAGGGAAAATGATCTTATCAAATTTATCACACAACTTTCCGACGGCCTGAAAATAGAATCCGTCCTGATTCCCATGACAGGCCGCAATACCCTTTGCCTTTCCAGCCAGGTCGGGTGCAGAATGGGGTGCAGGTTCTGTGAAACCGGCAGAATGGGTCTGAAAAGAAACCTTTTTGTGTCTGAAATCATCGGTCAAATATTCAATGCAAGATTTGTCCTCAAGGAAAAAATCAAAAACATCGTATTTATGGGAATGGGCGAACCATTTGATAATTTTGATACTGTCATGGAGTCCATCCGGATCATGAACGAGCAGAAAGGGTTTGATATTGCTCTTCGCCATATCACGGTGTCCACAACCGGGCTGACCGGCGGCATTGAAGCCCTCGGCCGTCTGAAGATGAAAGGATTGAGACTGGCTGTGTCCGTCAATGCCCCGGATGATAAAACCCGGTCCTTTCTTATGCCCGTCAATCATGCTCATTCCCTCCAGGCCCTGAAAGCGGCATTAGAAGCCTTCCCTTTGACCCGGCGCGAATGTTTTCTGTTTGAATACATTCTGATCAAGGGGCTGAATGATTCCGGGAGCGACGCCATCAAACTGGCGGAATATATTTACCCGTTGCCGGTGCGGCTGAACCTGATTCCTTTAAACCCGGTTAAAGGATTCAATTATGAATCCCCTTCTGATGATGATATGCTAAGATTTTCCGAAATCCTTACAAGCCAGGGAGTTTTTGTGGTCAAACGGTGGAGCCGGGGCCGGTCCGTTGCAGCCGGTTGCGGGCAATTGGGCTTAACATGTTAGTTCCCGGCCAGATGCATTTGCCGCCTTGACACAACAGGCTAACTGTGAAAAGAAACAATCGGATAATCAATGATTTAATGTGAGGTGGTAATGGCATATCTAGAAGAAAGAAACAAGGCAGGAGAGTATCTGAGGCTTGCCTTGACCTATATTGCAAAATACAATCTGCCTGCCAACCCGGTGAATTATACGGTCTGGTATGAATATGTAGCTGGTAAGAACATGAAGCTTAAAAAAGCCATTGATGCTTCCCTTGATGCTGCCGGACCCATCAGCGCCGATAACGTGGAAAGCCTGTACCAGAAATATGTGGCAGACGGAGACAGGATAGTGATCAGCAAGCTTTTAACCAAGATTGCCCTGATGTTGAAAGATATCACCGGCCATGTTCTTGAAACCGAAGGAGACCTGGCCGGCCACGGCCAAAATCTTGGCGAGCTTGCCAACCAGATCAGTGAAGCCCATAATTACAACCAGATTAAGGGTATTGTCGACCAGATGATCGTTGAAACAAAAGAGCTGGTGGATTCAGGGAAACGGCTTCAAACAAGGATGAAAATATCTTCTGAAGACCTGAAACAATTGCAGCAGGAACTTGAAAAATCCCAGCAGGAAGCACAAACCGATGCCCTGACGTCTCTTCTCAACAAAAGAGGGTTTGAAAAACGGTTCGAGCTGGAAAGGATCAGGGCCAAACAGAATGAAACCCCTTTTTCCATTATTATGGTGGATATCGACCATTTTAAAAAGGTCAATGATACCTTTGGCCACCTGGTAGGTGACAGCCTTTTGAAAAGCGTTGCCAATATCCTGAAAAGCCAGTTGAGGAAAAATGATATTGCCTCAAGATATGGCGGGGAAGAATTTTTAATCCTTTTACCGGAGACCGGTATCAAAGGCGCAAAGGCTGCGGCCCAGAAAATAAGGGATACCCTGGCCGTAAAAGAGTGGAAATTAAAGGAAACAGGCGAGACCATGGGAAAGATAACCGTTTCCATGGGGATCGCCTTATATAAGCTGAATGAACCTGAAGAAGCACTTATCAAACGGGCGGATGATGCCCTTTACCTTGCCAAAAACCGGGGCCGGGATCAGAGCATTACCGAGGAAGAGCTTTGAACCAATAACCGGGTCAGAAATTTGCCTCATGGATGGATGGCATTTCCATCCTTTTGGGAAAGGATAGAACCCAGTTTCAAGGCAAGCTCCTTGATGGAAAAAGGTTTCTGTATGAAATTCACCCCCTCCTTTAAGACACCCCTTTCCGCAATAACGTTTTCCGTATAACCCGACATAAACAATACCTTCATTTCAGGTCTGGCATGTGTAATGGTTTCAAAGAGCATCTTCCCGTTCATCCCCGGCATCACGACATCGGTTAGCATCAGATGGATCACCCCTTTGTGGCTTTTTTCGACTGCCTGGGCTTCCAGCGGAGTCCCTGAAGACAATACGGCATAGCCCAGTCTTGCTAATGCAGAACATATGAGCTGCCGTATTGTTTCTTCATCTTCCACCACCAGGATTGTTTCCCCATGGGGAGGCCAGGGGGTTGCTTCGGGTTTCTTTTTCCCTGCAGTCTCCTTTGTTCCGGATACCGGAAAATAGATTTTAAAAACAGTGCCCTGCAAAGGCTCACTATAGACCCATATGCTCCCCCCATGTTGCCTGACGATGCCGTAAACAGTGGACAAACCCAACCCCGTGCCCTTACCGGGCCCCTTTGTCGTGAAAAAGGGTTCGAAGATCATCTGCCTTGTTTTTTCATCCATGCCGCAGCCTGTGTCGGCCATTGCCAGCATCAGGTATTCTCCTGGCCTGACATCCAGCTTTTCCGCAGTATGTTCCAGGTCAAGGGTTACCTTCCCTGTTTCTATGGTCAGGGTTCCTCCATCCGGCATGGCATCCCGGGCGTTAACGGCAAGATTGAGAAGGATCTGTTCCATCATCCCGGGATCTGCATTTATGTGGGGAAGGCTCTCCCCCAACACCATTTTGATGGAGATATCTTCTCCGATCAGCCGTTTTATCATCTTGGCAAAACCGGTAATGACGGTATTGATGGAAAGATTGCTCATCTCAAGAATCTGTTTGCGGGCAAAGGCAAGAAGCTGGCGGGTCAAACCCTTGGCCCGTTCTGCAGCTTGCAGGATTTCTTCCAGATCTTTGTGCAAAACACTGCCTGACGGGGTGTCGTCAAGGCCAAAATTTGAGTACCCTATGATTACAGCCAGCATATTGTTTAAATCATGGGCGACGCCGCCTGCAAGGCGGCCCACGGATTCCAGTTTCTGGGATTGCCGGAGTTGTGCCTCCAAAGACCTCTTTTCTTTTTCAATCTTTTGTTTTTCCGCCGTGATGTCCCTGGCAATACTGGAAGCACCGACGATCCGTTTATTGTCATCGCGAATCGGTGAGACCTGCAGGGAAACATTTAATAATTTACCTTCCTTGGTTATCCAGACTGTTTCGACCTGATCCACAGACCGCCCTGCTTTTATCTTATCCAGCATACGGGGCATTTCATCAGGCTGATCCTGTGGTGAAAGAAAGGAGATATGCTTTCCCAGGACCTCGCTCTCATCGTAGCCGTAGATACGTCCGGCACCCTGGTTCCAGCTTACAATTATCCCTTCCAGGCTCTTGCCGATAATGGCATCATCCGATGATGCGACGATACGGGCCATTCTTTGCAAAGCCATTTCAGACTTCTGCCGCGCTTCCCGGATACGGGCATTGAAAATCGCCATGGAGCAAACCTCGGTCAAAGGCAGTGCCAGTATCAGGTAACGCTCTTTATAATCCGGAAAAGCCAGGTTATCTATTTCCAGAATGCCCAGGCTGGTTTCTTTGTATCCCAGGGGGATGACAAATCCGCAACCTGACGCTGTCCAGGCAAATTTATCTTTGGTCCTGAGCACCGGGCATTCCTTATTATTGCCGGCCGGGAAATAATTCAGGCGGCCCGGGGCGAAAAGCAGGTTGAACAGTTCTTTAATATGGTCAATGGCTTCTTTTTCACTGTTGGAAGCAATGAGAACATTTATCAAATCGATGGCCATCAATTGATCGGTAAAAAACTGATCCGGGGGGGGCAGGGATTTCTGGTTCTGCTGCAGTTTCATCACCAGATGTTCCAGGGAAAGCCTGAGCATATCCAGGCCCACGGGAATGGATCGGACCGGCAGATCAAGATACTCACCCATTGCCGATAACGCGTCAAGGCAATTGTTGTCGACCCCGGTATCGAACAGAATCAGTTCTCTTGTGGTTTCCCGGAAAAATTGTCCGGCCGTTTCCTGATCAAATCCCCAGTCCTTTATGTGCTGCCGCCAATTCGACAGCCAGCCGGGAGTCATCAGATAAGCGCCCCCGGCTATCAGGCCGTCGACCAGGGTTGCCGGTGCCACGAGGTGAAAACAGATCCGGGTTGCCGGTATAATGATATTTGAATGGTTTTCACTTGTTGAAGGCAGGGCATCGAAACACCCGCCGCTGATGATCAGACCGGGGCCTTCAGTCTGATTTGGAAAAAGGTGAGCCCGGGTTGCCCGGTCTTTCTGAAAATTTTGACGGCAGGAAAACGCATGGGTTTCAACCCGGAGCCCGGACAGCTCCCGGGAACCAGCCACCACTGCCTCTATCTCCTGCAGGAAATAAGAACAACACCAGAGTTTCATGTCACATTTCATCAAAACCTATCCAGTCCAGAGGGTATTGCCCCCATCGGCGCACGGTTTCGGCAATTGTTAAAAGGATGTCCTCATCCACCGGGAAGGGGATCTCACCATGATTGTCCGACAAGACAAATCCTCCTCCCGGACCAGCCTGGGCAATGGCTTTCTTGATTTTGGATTCGATTTCCCCGGCAGTCCAATACCGCATATCGAGTGCGTTCAGGTTTCCGACCAAAGCCAGTCTGCCTCGGCAGGCGTCCTTTAACGCCCCCAGATCTTCCTCGGCACTGGCACTCATTGCGACAAAGCCTGCCCTGGAAATTTCGTCCACAACCGGCAAGCCCTTTCCTGAAGCCATATGAATCATTACAGATCCTTTTATACGGGAAATAACGTTCACAGCCGTCGGCACCCCATACTGCAAAATAAGATCCCGGGACATGATTGCCGGAGAAAAAGCAGGGTCGGAATACATGACGGCTGCGGCCCCGGCCTCAAGTTGGGCATTGGCCCAGGCAGTACAGTATTCGGTGTTGATCCCGAGAAGACGTTCAAGCAGATCCGGACGTTCATATATCAAATCCAGATACGCCTCGAATCCCATCTGCATAATGGGAAGGGAGAAGGGTGAGACAATGACCCCGGCGATGGGGGTATCGCCTCCGACAATCGCCTTAAGCCCGGCTATTGCTTCCAGAACCCCCTGGAGGGCCGGATTTTTTTTAACTTCAGGCGGTTCAAGAAAAAAGATATCTTCAGGTTTTTTGATGATGGGCGGACCGGCATTGGGCGGTCCCTGATCGAAATAAATTGCTTCTCCGCCCCAGGCCAGGATCTCCAGGGCTGCAAAGGGATAGCAGCAGAGCATATCGTTGCCGAATTTTTTATGAAGCCAGACCTGTCCATCTACCACGTTCTGAGGCCTGGAAAAATACGCTTTAATCGTGAGTCCCATTTCCCTTGCCGGATGCATGGCAGCAGAAATCACATAGGGAACCCTGTCCGGTTCCCTGTGGGAAAGGGTTTCCTGTAATCTTTGACTGGAAGTCATTCCCATATCCGATTCTCCATTAAGGTGTGAATAATTCTTGCCGCTTCACCGGAATTGCGGCCCATGTAATGAGCCCCGGCTTCTTTTTGGAGCAGGGGGGCAAGACGAAAAGGAGCCCCGCCGACCACCACGACAGTCCTGCTGCCTGCCTTCTCAAGCCCTTCCACCACGTCCTTTACATGCAGTGCAGACGTCAGCATGAGACAGGAAAGAAGAAGAATATCCACTTTGTCCTGAAGCGTTTTCTCAACCAGATCATCAGCCTTAAGGCCGTGCCCGTAATCCAGCAGATTGTATCCGGAAGAGCGAAGCGTCGATAAGACCATGCGCTTGCCCAGGGCGTGGTAGTCCCCTATCACACCGATGGCCAGTCTTGGACGGTCATATAGAGAGGGGCCGTCAACATTAAGCAACTCTCCTATGATTTTTTCGCAGATCCGTCCGGCCATGTAGACCTGGGAAAGCGATATACGGCCTTTCTCCCAGGCAAGACCAATAGATTCCAGGGCTGGAATCACCACATTCTCAGCCGGGATCAGGCCGTCTCCCTGTGATGACTGGGGTTTGAGCAAGATCCTGCACCTATGTTCATCCATATGTAGAAGGGCATCTGCGAATTGTTTGGATATCTTATCCATGCGAGTTACTATTTTCCCCCGAAGAAACGACTAAAGACATGCTTAGTGCGTTGATACTAACTATTGAATTGTGTATTTTTTGTCAAGCTTATTTTAAAGTTGTCAGGCTATCAGCACGCGACTTGTGTCAGATCAATGGTCAAGGCATAGACGCCCTGCTCCATTTTTGCCTGGACCGGGAAAGGACCGTTTTCAAAAACTTTAAGCATGGCCCGGTTTGAGGCCAGGACATCAGCGGTTAACCCAACGGCACCTCTTTCTTTTGCAAGTTTTGCCAGCATCTGGTAGAGGTAGGTGGCAATGCCGCATCCCTGGTAGGCTTCATCCACGACAAAGGCAATGTCCACAAAGGGTTTATTCCTGTGCCGGGCGAATCTGGCTTCGGCAATCAGGGTCTGCTGGCCGGGTTCGCCGGTGAAGGCCACGATGGAGAGGACGTCCCGGTAATCCACATTCACGTATTCCTGCATTTTTTCATGGGGCATGGTTTTAATGGGGCTGAAATACCGGTAATAGATGGCTTTGTCGGAAAAACGGTAGAAAAGCCGTCTCATCTGGTCCTCATCAGAGGGTTTGATGGCTCTGAACCGGACATTGAGATTGTTTTTAAAGGTGTGCCGGGTTTCAATTTCAGAAGGATAGAAATGGGCGCTGTCAGCCAGGAAAATCTGGTCTTTGTATAGAATATTGATTTTTTTAGCACCTTCCAACAGAAGGGGCCGGTCTTCGGGGTAGGCGATTTCGATGAGGGCCTGGGCCCTTTCCCTCAAAGTCCTGCCCCTCAAATGGGCAATACCCTGTTCCGTGACCACAAGATCAATGGATTCGGGAATGCTTAAGAGATCGGGCTGATCTTCCACTGATACCCGGATATTGGGTTTTCCATCCCGGTTGCGGCTGGGAAGGGCAACCATAGTATACCCGCCCTGGGAAATCTCGGCACCATTGAAAAAATCGGCCATCTGACCCGGTCCTGCCGTGACATTGGCAGTGCTGTTGTGCAGCACCACACGGCTGGACAGGTCCACCCTCCGGACCGGAAGAATGAATACAAACCTGTGATTCCGCCCGATTTCCATGGGGGTGAAGACCTTGTCAATGCTCTGGAATTCAACCATGGGGTTTTTGTCCAGAAACTGCATCAGTTCTTTGGTGCCACAGGCATAAGCTGCCAGGGATCTTCCCCGGAAAAGCCCTTTTCGCCTGTTGGTGACGGCCCCGCTTTTTACGAGGTCCATGACAGCATCGGTAAAAAAAGGACTGTGAATACCCAGATCTTTTTTGTGGAAGAGGTATCTGGGAAGGGCCTCAAAAATCGGGCCAAAGGTAAATGCAAGACAGGACCCATCCTCTATGACCGATGCGATATTGGCGGCCAGTTTGTCAAAGACCGGGTCTACGGGAAATCTGGGGAAATAAAAAGGCGGGTTTGCGGATTCAATGACCATGTCAAAATCATCAAAGGGAACAAAGGTATCCCCAATGGTAAACGGGGTATCAGGGTTGATTTCTCCCACCACAAGGCTTGCCTGTTCCATGGCCCTTCTGGCCACATCAACACCTACGCCCAGGCTGCAATACCCGGCCTGGTTGGGTGGGGTAATCTGGATAAAGGCGATATCAATGGGGATATGACCGTCTTTCATGAGCTGGGGGATGGCTGAAAACCGGGACGGTACCAGATCCACCTGCCCTGCGGCAATGGCTTCAGCAGACACCCATCCTGAAAAAAAGGTCTTCAGGCGGTACCGTTTGGATTGAAGGGCTTTATAGGAGATGGCATCCCCGAAGCTGACAAGCTGGATCAGGGTCAGGTCCTGGAGGCCGGGGCCTTTCTCATTCATGAGGCAGTTGACCAGGGTCCTGGGTTCGGCCGCGCCCGTACCGATAAAGATATTCATGCCAGGCTCGATTTTGGCTAAAACATCTGCCGGGGAAACCAGCTTTTTTTTCCATGGGGGTATTTTTTTTAGAAACATGGGGTTTAGGGGCTCTTCAGTGTTTCAATATTATTCCTGGCAAATTCAATGTCAGGGTCAATTTCAAGGGCCATTTCATAATACTGGACAGCCAGCTTTTTGTCCCCCAGTTCCCTGTAGCAGGACCCGATATTGGCATAATCAAGGGCAAGGGAAGGGTCGATTTCCAGGGCGTTTTCAAAACAGGCCATGGCAGCTTGATAGTCTTTCTGCATAAAATGGGAAAAGCCCATGGTATTAAACATATCCGGCCGCTGGGGGTCGATTTCAAGACCATGCTTGCAGGTTTCAACAGCTTTTTCATATTGCCGGAGGTCTTTCTGGCAGGCCCCCATATGGGAATAGATATCTGGCAGGTTCATCCGGACAGGATCTCTTTTCAGAGCGGTTTCAAATTCTTTTAAGGCATTTTCCAGGTTTTCCATAGCAACGTGCATGAGCCCCCTGTAAAAGCTGGTGTAGTATTGTCCGGGCAGGGCTTTTTCCAGGGCGGAAAGTTTTCGCAGAGCCGGTGCCGGATCATAATTTTCCGTGATGAGTCTTGCCGCAAACATGCCCACGCCGGCAGAGGCTGCTCTTTCCCTGAAATGGGCACCGGGGATGACTGCATAAAAGGCCGGGATGCCAAGATCGGCATGTTTCGTGTTGATGGCCAGAATCTCGTATCCCCTTTTTTCAAGAACCTCTATCAGGTTTTCAACCTCGGTTTTGATATTCCTGCTGGAAAGGTCCGGCAGATCTTTTATGGAGACCATTTTTTCAGGATGGGTGATGAATCTTGCATCCTCTATGTGCGTGAATTTGGGCAGGCCGCTGGCTACATAATTGGAGCCGGTATTAAAATCTCCTGCAAGCTGGGCTGTTTCGGTCAATGCCCGGCTCATGGCCTTTTCCGGGTCAGGGGAGGTTCCGGCAGTCCAGACGATTTCACTCATGGAAGGAAAAGTGGACGGGTCATAAGCCAGAACCCCGACCGTGGGGACGCCCGTGTCAAGGGAAAAATCCGAAGCATAGACTTCTATACCGTTTTTTTTATATTTTCCCAGCATTTCAATGACCAGGGGATCGGTAAAAGAATCAAGACGGATGCCCGGAACCTTTATCCGGCCATGGCTGACAAGGGAGGAGGTATGACGCTCCACCAGCTCACAGATACCCTGGCTCAACGCTTCTTCCGTACAGTTCCCGGCACTGGGGCCGTTGAATTCATTGATCATGTAAAACCAGTTGAACGGGATCAAAACTTCTTTTTTCCGGGTGAGATTATACCCCATGGTCCACTTTAAAGGGAGGTCATCAAACACGGGTTTGACCTTAAAAGCATCGGTTTCATTGTCATGCACGGATTTAATGATCTGATCAAAGGGCAGTGCCTTGTCTCCGAGCTGTCTTGGTGTTGAATAAAAAAAGTTTTTTTCATTTTTGACAAAGGAAAAAAAACTGAACCGCTCGGCCAGCTCCATGACGGCGCTGGCTTCGGACTGGGCCGGGGTTCCGCCTTTACCCATCTGTTTTTTTGTGCCGATCACATCAATGGCATCCATGCCGCATTCACTGAAAAACACGGGGATATCCAGCCTTCCCTTATCAATCCGCCTTGTCCGGCTCAGGATATCAAGATTCAGCCGGGCGGTTTTTTCTTTGAATGCAGCCACGGTGTCTTCCGGGGATATAATCTTGTCCTGGTCATAGGTATAGCCTTTAAAGGCATCCTTTAATTCAACGGTATAGGTCATTCATCTTCCTTGAGATTATGTTCGTTCCGTGTTTAAGACAACCCTTTTTTCCTAAAGGCCGACTGGTTCAATGGGATCACCGACCCGGATGGTTCCGCCTTTCAGAATTCTAGCAAATACACCTTCCTTTGGCATAATGCAATCCCCTGTCCGGTAAAATATGGCACATTTCTGATGGCATTCCTTTCCGATCTGGGTGATTTCCACCAGGGCGTCCCGGCCGAGCCTGAAAACCTTGCCGATGGGTTCGTTTTTCCAGTCAACCCCGGTTGTTGCAACATTCTCGGCAAAATCCCCGAAATTCAATTTAAATTCTTCAGAGCTTGCTTTTTCAATACTTTCCGAAGCCAGGAAGCTTAACTGGCGGTGCCAGTCCCCGGCATGGGCATCATCTTTAATACCATGGTTTTCAATGAGTTCCGCCGTTTCAACACAGTGCTTGGTGGTCCCTTTTTTTTTGCTCACGGCAATGGATACTATTTTCATAAATTTTATTCTCCTATGCTACATTGTGATATTCCTTATACCACAAAAGAGTAGCCTTCTGTCAATACCAAACCGGATGGAGTTGCCAAGAGGACCTGTAATTATGCGTGTCAGGGAGATGAAATTGGCTATTGCAAAATCAACAGGGTCATTATCACGGCAATAAAAGCGATCCACGCAGAAAATGCTGCGATTTCCGCCTTTTTCAGCCGGAACGGTTTCTTTGCCTGATCAATTGCCAAATCAATCCGGCTGAAAAGCTCTTTGGAAATTTCCTGCCGGATAAAACCGGATCGGATGTTTTTTTCAAGGCAGGTATCTGCCAAATATAAGTTTTTACAGGCATCACAGGTTTTGAGGTGAAAGAGAGTATCAGGGGTTTCATTAAAAAAAATATCCCTTGTAACGAGCCAGTACTGAAATTCATTACAATTCATTTATTTATGCTGGTATCAGTGGTTTTTTAAAGTTCAGGGTCATTTTTGGATTCATCTGTTTTAATAAACTAATCTTGAGGCCTTCCCTGGCCCGTGTAAGCCGGGACATGACCGTTCCTATGGGAATATCAAGAGAATCTGCAATGTCTTTGTACAGCATCTCGTCAATATAATATAAGGTCAGAATTTCTTTATATTTTACAGGCAGTTTGTCCATGGCATGCTGAACCGCCTGTTTGCCGTCTGCCGAAAAAAGCCGGGTGTCGGCATTATCATCGGATATACTGCTCTCCAGGAATTCGATATAATCCGTTTCATTCAGTTTCTGCATGCTTTTTCGCTTATGATAAGTTTTTAAAAAATTGTTTCTTAATATCTTCAGCAGCCAGGGTTTGCATTTTGATTTCTCCCTTAATTGATGGAAATTCTTAAAGGCCATCAAATATGTTTCCTGGACGATATCTTCAGCATCGAATACATTGCCGCAGTACCTCAAGGCCACATTATACATCAATTTCATATGGGGATAAGCAAGCTGTTTAAACTCATCCTTTGAAGTATTTTTTTTGAATATCATGTAACCATTTCCTGACCCTGCCTCCTTCGCATATATTAATCAGGTTATGGATCAATTCAATTGCCTCTCTGTATTTATACTTTTAAAATCTTTGAATTGATGACGGGAATTCGTTCTCTTTTATTCCAAATCAATTGTTTTGGAATTCTTTTGATATCTGTCTGGCAGATGGCTTATTTCCAGAATAAAAACCGCCCCTTATCCTGAATGGAAATTAACGGACAGGGGCGGTGAAATTGGATAGATCAGTTTATCGGAGAAAATGAGAATCTTTGCCCGCCGATAGACACTTCATACATCAGGCCGCCAATAGTGTGGACAAAAACAGCCATTCCTTTTGTATAATTTGTCTCTGCCTGGGCTCCGGTGGCAGGCCCGAGACCCGCGCCTGCCGTATTGCCCTGGGTTCCTGCCTGGGCCTGGGCGCTAAGCGTAACGACAACCGCAGAAAGCGAGCCGTCAAACTCAAACCCTTCGCTTGTAAACTCGTCATAGGCACGCTTGTCCTGAAAAAAAATGATTTCACGGAATGCTTGCCCCCCCAGTTGAAACCCGATATTGACTTTAAACAGGGTGGCAGTGCCTGTAATATCTCCCTGCCTGTAAACCCGGCCTGCGCCATAGGCGCCGCCAAGGATGATGCCTCCTTTTCCAACAGTGGGAAAGACGGCATAGCCATAGGCCTCATTGAAAAACGGCTTTACTGCATCGGATTTGATGAAAATATCGATGGTATCCGTATAATTATCTGCCCTTGCAGGGGATAATGAAAATACTGAAAGAATTACCAAAACCAGGATCAGATTTGTTTTAAAAAACCTCATAACCGGCCTCCTTTGAGGGTTAATATCATGTAGCGGTTTCATATTTATCAGCCTTTGCTTTTTTATTCCAGAGGTTTCGATGCTTTTAATTTAAAAATTTGATTTGAAAAATAGATTCCGGTATCATGGGAAAAAAGGATAAGCTTTAAGTCCACCCACTATGAAACCAAAAACAAAATACATCCTGTTTTTTCTGCTCCTGGCATCAACGGCAGCCATAGGCCTTTTCCATGCCCTGACACCCGGGCATATGATTTTTTACCATGATACGTATCGGCGGCTCAGCTATTTTCCCATTGCCGTCGGCGCAGTTTTTTTCGGGCTGTGGGGAGGAATAAGCCTTGCCGTTGTTTCCTGCCTTGCCTTTGTCCCTCATCTTTTTTTATTCTGGGCAAGGGGACCGGAAGCCTATTACAGCGAATTGTCGGAAATTATGTTTTATCTTGCCGCCGGGATTGTCATAGGACTGATTTCAAGCCGGGAAAACCGGTTAAGGGAAAAATACAAGACTCTTTCTGAAAAACTGGCCATCTCCTACGAACGCCTGCACGATCAGGCATCAAGGCTTCTTGAGGCTGAAAAACAGCTTGGTGAGAGTCAAAAGCTTTCCATGCTGGGCCACGTGTCTGCTTCCCTGGCCCATGAATTGAAAAATCCCCTGGCTTCCATCAAGGGAGCAGCGGAAATCCTGGCCGATGAATTGCCGCAAGGCCATCCAAAACATGAATTCATTGACATCATGCGCTCGGAGATTTCAAGACTGAACCATTCGGTGGAAGATGTCCTGAGCTATTGCCGGGGCAGGCAGCAGGCCAACCAAAGCAAACAGGAATCAATTGCAAAGATTATCCACCACGTAATCTCTCTGCTGGAAACCCGGTTTGAAGAAAAATCCATAGCCCTTACGGTTCAGGCCGACCCTGAAGATGATTTTTCAACAGATGAGGCAGCCATGATCCAGGTTTTGATAAACATCCTCCTCAATGCTGTGGATGCAGTCGGAACAAAAGGCAGGATCATGGTCGAGGTTGAACACAATGAGACCACCCGGGTCATAAAAATTTCAGATGACGGCCCTGGAATAGATGCCGGTAAAGCCGAAGACGTGTTCCAGTCTTTTGTCACCTTTAAGGAAGGGGGAACCGGCCTCGGTCTTTCCATTTCAAAACGGATCATTGAAAGCCTGGGCGGAAAAATAGAGATCAGGACATCCCCCCTGGGCGGAGCGCTTTTTTTAATCGCCCTTCCGGAACAAACCGGTTCCGGAAGTCAGGGAATCACATCTGTGTAAGGTTATTTTTCACGGTCCGGCAGGCAAAGACCCGGTTGCTGAAACCAAAGGCAGCTAATGGGACAGCGAATACTCAAAATATTGATTCTCACAAGGAAGTCCAAAAGCAATATGGATTTTCAGTTCCCCGGGTATCATAATAAATGATGCCCTGGACATGGAAGCCATTTCCGGCGTTTTTGTATTATCTATGTGATGACAGATGGAATTCGGATGATTCTGGTGATCTGACAGAAAGCTCATCATCTGTTTAGGGGTAATATTACCGAAAGAATTTGAAATCAGCTCCCTGAGACGGTCTGCACGTCCAAAGGAATATGCATTGTTATGGGGCCCATGGGAGAAATGGTCAGATTGGAACAGTTACCGATCCCGGCAGAATTGAGATAATATGTGCAATTGCCTAAAAAACATATAGCCAGTTGTTCCAGCCCATCCCTATGTTTTATATGGAGAAGGTCGATAGGCGCATCCGGATGCCAGTCAATATTCTGTCCTATCATTGTTATTCCATTTTTTGTTGCCGGTCCTGTGAGTGCAAAAGAAGTGCACATCCCTGACAGTTGAGGATAGTTCATGGCAATTTCAAGATAACTCTTAAGCGCAAAAGATTCTTTATCGGTATATGTCTTGAATTGATGAAGCCTTTTCAGTTTTTCAACTGTTTTCTGAAATCTGACAAGCCGGATAAATTGTTTTGGCGAAACCCCCAATATTTCAAAATATTTTCTTTCAAGTGTCCTGGTGATCACTCCTAAAAGATTTGCAAGTTCATTTACTTTGATCTGACCGTCGCAGGACTCTATGATCGCTGTTGACCGGCTATATAGTTTATTCTTCATCATCTGTTGAGGCTCAAGATTACACAGCAGTTTCTCAATGATCCTCTGTCTTGCAAAAAGCCTCTTTTCAGACCAGAGCATTTCACAAAGATCATCCGGCTGCATGCCGGAAACCTTAGGAAGCGGAAGAATTTCAATCTCAGTGTTCATTGGCTGTGAACTTTAAATTTCCTGCTGCAGCGGAAGCCTGATGATAAAATTTGTTCCCTTGCCCGGAACGGATTCAACCGTTATGCTCCCTTTATGGTTTTCAACAATGATAAAATAAGAGATATACAAACCCAGACCTGTTCCGGCCCCAACGGATTTGGTGGTGTAAAACGGCTCGAATATCCTTGCCTTCACGGTTTCATCCATACCGGGACCATTATCTTCAATCTCAATCACAACTGAGTTGCCCTCTCTCAAGGTGGCGATTCTGAATTCCGGCTCCCTGTTCTTCAGATTTTCCATCATGGCCTGGGCACCATTTTTCAGGATATTGAAAAAGACCTGCTGAAGTTTACCCCGGTCGCAGGGGGTTTCGGGTAAATCAGCATCATAATGGCGCTGGATTTTGATTTTTTTAAAATCCATATGTTTTTTCAGGTCAAAATCCTTGATCACAATACCCAGGGTCTGATCCAGCACTTTATCAATCCGTTGAAGTGAAAATACACTATCGCTTTTGCGGCTGAAGGTCAGCATATTGGCAACAATATCTGCCGCACGCCGGCCTGCATCCAGTATGGATCGGGTCATGACATAAATTTTACGCTGCTGAAAATATAAGTGAAGTTTTTCAAGATCAATGCCGATTTCCCGGGCGACCTTGATATTCTGTTCCATGTCTGGTTTCGTGCGATTTTCAATGATCTGGGCACTCTGAATAATCCCGGCAAGAGGGCTGTTGATTTCATGGGCCATTCCTGCAGCAAGACCGCCGATGGATTGCATTTTTTCCGTCTGGATCATCATTTCTTCCATATTCACCCGCGTGGTGATATTGTCTATTCTGATCACCGCACCATCTGTTTTGCTGCTGATCAGCGGATATGCAATCACATCATAAATAAACCGCTCATCATGAATCACTGTTTCCAGCCGTTCTTCCTTTTTTATCTGCCCCAGCTCAATGGCAGAGAAAACAATGGATTCTTCTTTTTTCAGCAAGGGAAAGACCTGAAACAGATCTTTCCCTTCAACATCCCTGAACCTTTTGCCGGTTAGTTTTCCGGCTTCGCTGTTCCACAATATCACATGGGCAAACGGATCCACGCCAATGATGACGGAGGGCATGGAATCAATAATATTGGACAGCATGGCTTTTAAGGACACATTTGAATCTTCAACCGATGATTTGGATTGTTCAAGCTCAAGAATGGATGTTTGGATCGTGTCTGCCATTGAATTAAAGGAACAGCCCAGGGCACCCATTTCATCCTGGGATTGGACAGGAAGACGATAATCCATATCTCCTCTCTGAAATTTTGAAATCCCCTTGATCATAGTGGTAATTCTTCTGGTCAGGGCCGAGGCCATCATTACGGCAACGGCAATCACCAGGACGACCATGATGGCGGTATAACCGGCCAGCCGTACAGCCGTTTCCCGTAGGGAGGTTTCAATCACCTTCTTATTTTCCATGTTCTGCTTTTCAATGGTTTCAATAAACCGGCCCTCTGTTTCTTTGATCGCCGCTGCCGTTTCATCAGCCGGTCTGTGGAATTCACCCACATTGGCGCCAATGGTGACGTATCCGAATCCCCTGGGGCTGTTTTTGTACTGCCCTGTAAAATAGGGGATGGCTGCTGCCGTGGTCAATTTTTTAAGCCCGCTCCATTCAATCACAAAAGACCCTGACCCGCCGTATTGGGTCAGTTTATGCCATCCGTCACACTGTGGCGCAAAATTCAGATACCGGCAGTCCAGCCCGACCAGCCCTTTTTGAAGCATTTCTTTTGAAGGTATTTTTGAAAGTGACTGGTGATCGTATTCCGGCAGGGTTTTTAAAAACCCGCCGATATCAAGCCCGCTGTTTTTAAAATTTTCATAAATCCCTTCCTCAAGCCAGGGAATCGCCGGTTCACCCGTTGCCGGGTCATATCCTGCAATGGAATAATCCCTGGGATGGGAAATATTACGGCCCATATGGTCCCACATAAAGGCATAATTACCGGAACCTGCGTCCGAGATATCGGAATATCGCTCGCTGGTCGGTACAATATGATCGGTAAACTCCATGATATGGGTATGATCCAGGGCCAGGGTGATATATCCGGTAATGGTTCCGTTTTGAGTAAGGGGAATAGCCCACCGGACAAGGCCCTGAAATCTCCTTCCCACCGGGTTTTCCTTGCCGGCATACCCGGAAGCCTCGGGAAGGAATTCCAACCCCTTCTGCCCTGCCTGTTTTTTTGTATAAGGGCCGATCAGGTGTGTCTTTACATAGGCGCCGATCACATCGGAAACATATATCTCCCCCGGCTTGAGACGCTTCAGGTGTTCAAAATAGGTTTCCGCCTTGCAGAATGTCCGGTCCCTTTTGGAAATATCCCTTAATTCGCCGGGCAGGATATCAGAGCTTGTGACTTTCATCATTTCCTTTCCCGAAATATCCACATAGGTCATTTCCAGGTACAGGGGAATGGATTGAACCATTCCTGTTTTCTCCGGGGCCCTGTAATGAAAATCAAGTTCATTATCCTTATTTTCCGCCGTGACGGTCCGGTCGTCATCCGGATCTCCCACCGATGGTTCCCATATATTTTTTTCTTCATTGAGCACCCAGGGTCTGTGACGGGTAATATTGCGCCTGTGGGCGTCTAAAAATGCCTGAAACAGTTTTTTATCAGGCTTGAGCAAAGATGCGGTCCGGATATCAATATCCCGGTCAGATAAAAATGCAGCTACCTTCCTTGCCGTATCCGTTGCCAAATGCTCAATGGCTTCCCGTGATCTTAAATCCAGTGCCCTGATGGAACTTGACGTGGCAAGGCCTGCTACCTCTTTTGTCGTGCCTGCACTGGTCTGTGCCATCTCATTGACATGAGTCTCAAGTGTAACCGATAAAGAAGAGATCTCATTCCAGGCAAACCATGCCAGTACGATGAGCGGAATAACCTTTATTAATACGAAAATACCGATCAGTTTATCTCTAATGCTTGCTTTATATCCCATCCGATCCCCACCTAATCCTTTTAAAATATCTGCATCATATTTTAAAAAAGGATATCAGATAACCATTTGCCTCACAATTTAAAACTATAAAGCCGTTTTTTATCAGGATTCAGAATTCAGGACATCAAGATATCATCCTGACCCTGTCTTTTATACATCCGCCATCCACGGCTTCCATAAATGCATCGGCCAGGATACGGCCCATTTCTGCCGCTTTCTGCCAGGCTTGAATCCTTTCACCGTCTTTTTTCTTAAATCTTATAAAATCCTGCCGGTCCGGGATTCTGCCAAAGGGTAGCCGTGCGACAAATTCAGGTGACGGCGCAACCAGGATCACCCGATCCACCAGACTGCCATGGGCACGGCGGCCTGTAAGTTTTTTGTCAAACCATCCCGGTACAAGGTAAGGGTAAAAATGCGGATACAGGATAAATTTTTCAGACCCCGGCTTCATGGGAAAAACCGGATGATAATCCAGAAGCCCGCCATCCCGGAAGACCCCTTCCGGACTCCCCGGAATCCCGGTAACTCCTTCCATCAGAAGCGGGATTGATCCCGAAGCAAGCAAGGCTTTTGAAAAATTTAATGGAGTAAGCGCTATGAATCCGGTCCTGAAATCAGTCATATCCATTACCGCGGTGTCATACCGGGGGTCATGGAACATGGTCCTTTCAAAATAAAGACCCTGAAGTTTTCTGGACAAGAGATTCAGCTCAAAGGCCGACCATATGCCGGCACCTTGAACAACATGCCGGTGAGACGCCAGAACATTTTTGCATTTGACTGCTGAAAACCCGATACGGATAAACGGGTGGGAAAGGACCTCATCAATGCCTGCACCGGAAAGGAAAAGCCTCATGACCCGTCTTGATTCCCCTGATACCTTGGCTGGTGTGAAAAGCCCTCGATACGATTGATGAATATAGGCATCTTTTAATCGATCAAGGGCCCGGCGAGGATCTTTTTGTGCGACTGCCGCAAATTTCCAGGCCCCGACAGAAGTCCCGAAAAGATACAGCGGCTCTTTTCGGTCTTTGAACCACTGAGAAAAAAGAACTGAATCCAAGGCCTGGATGGTCAGCCATTTAGCGGCACCGGAAGCTCCCAGGACGATCCGGATATCGGATTCGGATAACCCGTTTTCCCGGATATGATAATAGGCTGATTTCCCTGCAAGTATGACCAGGTCTTTTTCCATTGATTTATTTTTAGCTTTGTTCATTATTTTTGTTATATATTTTGTTGAGTTTCACGCACCCATTTTCATTTAACTCAACCCGGCCGGTTTGGACAGGATTTCAGACCAGACAAAGGCCTGTTTTAATTGTTGCCTGGGAATCCGTCCATATCTTTGGGACCTGTGATTTAACCCGCATTTTCCGGCCATGGCGGTTTCTTTTGTCCCAAAAAGGTTTGGCGGAACCGGTGAAACAGTCCTCTGGGGATCGGACTCCTTGACTTCAATAACCGTCCTTTTTTCATCAACCAGCGTCTTCAGCCTGTCAAGGCTCCCTGAAGTCCTATCGGTTTTTTCATCTTCACCCAGGATTTCCCATATATTGTCCTGGTTTTTTCCTTTGTTTTTTTCCTGTATGGCCTGCTGCTCTATTTCGCTGACAAATTGACGAACCTGCTCGCCCATCCGCTCAAATAAAGAAGTCTTTTTCTTTTTTAGCACAGACTGGGTAGTAGATTTTTTTTTCATTCCTTTTAAAACAGCCGGGAGAATAAAAAAAATAAAAACTAAAAAAATTGATATGATTGAATCAAAATCCATGGGCCTATCCTTGATTGAGAGCCGGCCTTAAATCAGAAGAAACAAATTAAGGCCGGCCATGTTGATTTATTTTTCAGGTTCCGGTCCCGGGCTTGCAATCTGGTCTCTCATTCTCGTATCTGCGGAAATATTCTGCATTTTATAATAGTCCATAATACCTAAATTCCCATTCCTGAAGGCTTCCGCCATGGCCAGGGGCACCTGGGCCTCAGCTTCCACAACCTTGGCCCGCATTTCCTGGACCCTTGCCTTCATTTCCTGTTCCTGGGCAAAAGCCATGGCCCGCTTTTCTTCAGCCTTGGCCTGGGCAATTTTCTTGTCGGCCTCGGCCCGGTCGGTTTCCAGCTCGGCACCGATATTTTTGCCCACATCCACATCGGCAATATCAATGGAAAGGATTTCATAGGCGGTCCCTGCATCCAACCCTTTTTTCAGAACGGTTTTGGATATCATATCCGGGTTCTCAAGCACGGCTTTATGGGTTAAGGCAGAACCGATGGTGGTGACAATGCCTTCCCCCACCCTTGCCAGAATGGTTTCTTCCCCTGCTCCGCCTACCAGCCGGTCAATATTAGCCCGCACAGTAACCCTTGAGATGGCCTTCAACTGAATCCCGTCCTTAGCCATGGCAGCCACCAGCGGAGTTTCAATGACCTTTGGATTGACGGACATCCTCACTGCCTCAAGAACATCCCTGCCTGCCAGATCAATGGCTACGGCCCTGTTAAAACCCAGGTCGATATTGGCTTTGTCGGCTGCAATAAGAGCCTGGACCACCCGGCTGACATTACCGCCGGCCAGGAAATGGGACTCAAGGCTGTCTGTGGGGATTTCAATACCGGCTTTCACAGCCATGATTTTTGATTCTACAATCAGCTTTGCCGGAACTTTTCGTAGCCGCATGAAAATAATATTGATCAGCCCGACCTTTGCCCCGGATACCAGGGCCTGCAACCAAAGCGCAAGATGAGAAAAGATGAAATAAAACAGTATGAGTCCGATAAAACCTGCAACGATTATCAAAATAGCCATTAAATTCATTGAACCTGTCTCCTGTTATTTTATTTTTTCAACAATAATCCGGTTGCCTGTAACGCCTGTAACCACAATCGGTGTTTCTGCATCAATATATTCTCCATCCGTGACCACATCTACCCGCTGCGAGTTTATCTCTGCCATGCCGGACGGGCGAAGATCCGTAACTGCCGTTCCCTTCATATGCATATAGGCTTCATATTCCATTCTTTGTGAAACCACGCCATCCTGTTTTGACAATTCCCGTTTCAATGAAAGAGAGGATTTAGCCAGGATTTTCATCCCAAAAACAATTAAAACAGGAACTATGATCAGATCCAGGCCAGTGAAAACCATCCCGGCCGTTGCAGAAATGGTTGTAAAGACAAGGTATAGGGAATAGGAAAAAAGTGCAAGCGCAACGGCTGCCAAAAGTCCGAAAGAAGGGATGAAAATCTCGGCAATGACAACCAGAATGCCGATGATTTGGACAAGAACAGGTAAAATATAGGGTTTCATTCCAATGCCTTTATATTTTTCGTCTTTATGGGTTTAACAATCACACGGTTCGGTTCTATTCTGTCAATGATGACCTCGACACCCTGTTCAAGAAACTCGCCCTGGGTGACGGCATCAATTTTTTTATTATTGATCACTACCTTTCCCGAAGGGCGGAGAAATGAATGGGCAATTCCTCTATCCCCCGGCTTTATCCCCAGAGCGGTTGTGACATCCACATGGGATTGGGTCAGGGTTGCATCAAGACAGGGACCTTTTATGATTTTTGAAAACTGTGGCAAAACATACCGGATCATGAACAGAGAGATGAAAAAAGCAAACAGGAAAGACCCCAGTACATATGCCAGATTGTCCATCAATAAATCGGCTTCCCAGGGCAGTTCCGGGTCCGGAATGACAAATCCCTGGAAAGAAAGGACAAGACCTGCTGCAATACATATCAGGCCTGTAATCCCTGCAACCCCGAATCCCGGAAGGACAAACACTTCCACTCCAAGGAGCAGAATCCCAATGAGCAGGATTAGTAATTCCGTATAATCTGCAAGACCCACAAAATATTGATTAAAAATTACAAGCCCGATACAGATGATCCCTATAACCCCGGGCAGACCAAACCCAGGGGCTTTTATTTCCATATAGACGGCGCCGATTCCGATCAGCATGAGCATGGGAAGAAAGGGCTGCAGGAACCTGACCAGGCTTTCAGACCAGGATTCTTCAATGGTGATGATGTCCATTGAGCCATACCCCAGAAACAAAAGGGCTTCATTCATATCTTTGACGCTTTTTTGGGAAAATCCAAGATCAAAGGCTTCGTCATCATCCATGGTCAGAAGCTCCCCCTTGGCAACAATTGTTTTTTTTGTACCCATGGCTTTTTTTTCATCTTCCGTCAGGTCATCATAGGCTTTTTTATCCATGAATGTTTTCTTTTCCCCGGCCATTACCTGGTAGACTTCCATATCAATGGTAACCATGGATTCAGCCAGAACCACAGGGTAATTGTTCTTTTTTGCCAGTGCCCTGAACCTGGCCCTCAGAACCGTTTGGACTTTTTCTCCAGCCATTTCCATACCTTTTTCCGTTTGAATAATGGGTGCACAATCACCGATAATGGTATTTTCTTTCATGACCAAAAGATTGGAAGCCAGGGCAATGAGGGCGCCCGCGGAAATAGCCCTCTTCTCGACATAGGCAATGGTCTTCCCCCGGGTGATACCGGATATCTCTTCTACAATATCAAGAGCTGAATCCACGCGGCCGCCAAAAGTGTCCAGCTTAAATATAAAAACCGCATCCGTCTCATCTTTCAGATTTTTCAAAGATCGTTTGACATATGCGGCCATGCCAGGTTCCACTGCCCCTTCAATGGGAATGACATAAATTTTGGGCTTCCCCTCAACCGCTCTGAGCCAGGAACAGGAAAAAACCAGGCAGAAAACGGTAATGATGAAAATCAGATATTTATTTGGCTGCATTTAACATCTCGCTTTGAAGAATATTTAGATTTTATGTTACAGTCATATTGAATTTCAACTTATAGGTCAATACGCAGCATTGAATTTCAATTGAAAAAGGAGATTGTGTTGCCGGATATCGGAATAAACGGCCATGTGGATTATTTTGTATTTTCCCACGCAAAATAAGATCATCCTGGTTTAATGCCATCCCCTGGCATTCATCGATCAGACTTCGTTTATGAATTCCTTTCTCCTGAATCCAGGGGATTTTAATTTCGGGGTAAAGCTATTCCCATTAACAAAGGGTTGTCAGATCAATTTCAGAACGTTTACCGGAAGAACCGGAATTATCGGAAAGAAAAACAGTATAGGGCCGGAAGCAATAAAGACGGGATTTAAATTTTTCCAGGAAAAAATTTCTATTCTCAATTATCCGGGGGCCGAATATCTGCTTTAAAAAACTGAATTTGGAAACATATTTTTTAACAATCCTAAGATGTAAATCCATTTTTGAAACAATCTCGATCCGGCCCGACATCTGGAATCCGAAAATCAGGTCCATCCGGTCCGAATCCTGGAAAATCGAAGCTGATACCGGCCTTGGATCTTCTGCGTCCTTAATATGCCTTGAATTTTCATTGGAAAAAAAATAAAATCCATTGCCGTGAAATACAAAATAAACCGGGGATGACCATGGTATGTCATTCCGGCAAACTGCAAGGGTCATAACCCTTGTTTCATTTATCAGACACCTTGCTTTTTCAATCTTTTGTGGTTCCATTATTTAATTTTATATGAATTGACATTCTGTTTGTCAATCTTTAATACTCATACAAAAGAGCCGTTTACAAAGGTCATGAGGCTCATCCCTGATCAGGGAATATTTTTAAAAAGGATTGAAAGCATAAACAGAGGAGAGATGGAACCTGACGAAGAATATGTTGTCCTGGTGGATGAAACCGACAGGGAAATCGGAATTGAAAAAAAATCACGGGTTCACTCCTCATCAACGCCTCTTCACCGGGCCTTTTCACTTTTCCTGTTCAGCTCGACAAAAGAACTCCTGCTGCAACAGCGGTCCTGGACAAAAAAAACCTGGCCCGGTATATGGTCAAATTCCTGCTGTGGTCATCCTTTGCCCGGAGAATCATATGAAAGCGCAGTCCTGAGACGGACAAAATTCGAACTGGGGATTAAATTGCATACAGTCACCAGGATATCGGATTACCGGTATTGTTTTTCAAAAGACGGGGTCATGGAAAATGAAATCTGCCCCATTTATATTGGATTGTATGATGGAGACATGGTGCCTTGTCCCGATGAAATTCAGGCGGTTCAATGGATAAACTGGGAGGACTGGGTTGAAAAAACCCTTCGGAGTCCTGATCTTTATACTCCCTGGTGTGTGGAAGAAACCGGGATTCTGGCATTGGATAAAAATTTTTTAGAATTTATGCTTTTACCATCCGGATCATAAGCTCTTTTTTTTGTGTGTCATAAACTGCATATTTTGATTCTTCAAAATCGTCCCGCGAAAAACCGATACTGCCCACATTCAACAGATATTTCCGGTCATCCCCCAGTTGAATGACACAGTTTTCCCTGATCGGCCTGCGGTAAAAATTCCTGTCTTTATACGTAATCAATACCAGCTCATGGGTATGGCCTGTAAAAAATACCTGTTTGTCCGAATTATTGAAAATGGATTTTAGATAATAATCCGTCACGTCATGGATGTAGGTGGTAATCTTATCAGGCGGCGTACCATGGACAAAATGGCAGTTTTCAAGGGTCAGATACGGCAGCGTATTTTCAAGATAGCGGACCGATGTATTGGAAATAACGGCAATGTTATCTAAAAGCGGCTGTTTAATGCTTTTGGGAAAAAGCTCAAGATAATCCGGGTCAAACATGGCCAGCTCGTGGTTGCCTCTTACGGCAATAACATGCTTTGACATGAGAAGCCGGATGGTTTCTTCAGGCTGATCTCCGTACCCGATAATGTCCCCAAGGCATATATATTGATCGACCTTGTATTTTTCCATGTCGGCAAACACTGCCAGCATCTTTGAATAGGAGCTGTGAACATCTGAAAAAACAGCAAATTTCATATAAAAAACCTTATCATTAAAAAAATAACAGGTTTTATAATAAGGCATGATCCGGATAAGTAAACTATAAAATTTTATTCGTTCTGCCGGTGTTCCGCCAGAATTTTAGCCATGATGGACCCGATTCCCCCCTGGGGAGTTTTTTCAATAAAGGACCGCTTGATCACATCATAAAAGGCAGTTGCTGCCGGGGAAAGAGGAACATTTTTTGAAAATCCCAGACTGACATCAAGAAACAATTTTATGCCTTTAAGCTTGTGCATGGCGATTTTTTTTTCTTTTACCTTACGCTCGATAGATGGTTTTACAAGAAAGGAGATCCCTTCTCCCCTCTCTACAAGGTCAATGATAAATTCGGTATTATTGGATTCCATGAAAACATTGGGGATAATCTTATGTTTCTCATAAAGATCCTGTATCTTCTGCCTTGTGCCGGAACCACTTCCTTTCAGGATCAGCGGTTCCTTTGCAATGTCATCAAACTCTATTTCTTTTTTCCTGGTCAGGGGGTGATTCACATTCAGAATAACCACAATTTCTTCCTGGCTGAAAGGAATAAATTGAAGTCTTGAATCGTTCACATTCATCCGGGCTACCACAATCATTTCATTTTTAAAATCCCTTAAACTATTGATCATGGCCATGGAACTGCCTTCTTCAAGGATAATTTTTACATTGGGATAGGCTCTGTGGAAAACCGACATGACAGACGGCATGATATGATTGGCATAGGCTTTTGTACACCCGATTTCCAGAAGACCCTGGTTCAGCTCCTTAAGCTGGGTCAGGGTGGTCTCGACCTCATCTTCAATATTAAAAATCCTTTCAGCTTTTTCAAACAATATTTTCCCGACATGGGTAAGACCGACCTCCCGGCCCTGCCTTCTGAACAGTTTCATATCATAATAATTTTCAAACAATTTTACCTGGGCTGTTACGGCAGGCTGTGAAATACAGAGTTTTTCAGCGGCTGCCGTATAGCTTGCATGCCTGGCAACATAATAGAAAGCCCTTAGTTGATTCAAATTGATCATGGTTCCCATTCCTCAGTGACCCATTTACCGAAGGGGTATTTAATTATAAGAAAATCTTATAATTCAGATAATTTTATATGAATTGACAGTTTTTTTGTCAAGCAATATCCTCTGATCCATAATACTTGCTTTCAGAATTTGATATCCGGGTCTGCCCTTGAACGTTGGCGGCTTCTATCTTAACCTTCCTTTTCGTTTTTCTGCAAGTATGGTCGGTGTCAGGTTTTTTTGTTTGGTTTTTTTTAACACTTAATTTTTTAATTGGAGGTAAAAATGGCTGACAAGAGTTTTCCCAATCCCCACGAGATAGAAGCAATCCCCGGAACAGAAGGCTGGGAAAGGATGTATCCCTACCATTATCTTTTTACGACAAAAGATAAGGAACGTGAAGCATATGAAAACAACACGTTCTGGTTCAATGACGCCCTTCATTATCCCGAGCCCATGTATCCCTTTGACATCATCTGGGATGAAGCATGGTTTCTGGCCCTGTCTCAATTCAACACCCGGATTTTCATGATCCCGCCGGTGTATGGGGTGGATCACAGGATCATTAACGGCAATGTCTATATTGCACCTGTTCCTGTTACCGACCCTGAAGAAGTGCAGAAAAGGGTTCCCCTGTTCATGGAAAGAGCAGGGTTTTATTTTGAAAACTGGAATAAACTCCATGATAACTGGGAAAAAAAAATGAAGGGGATCATTTCAGATCTTGAAACTCTTCAAATCCCAACTCTCCCTGCCATGGAAGATATCTCCGTTGTCAAGAACGGACTTGGTACCTCATCCGGATACGAACTGATCAAAAATTACGACAAGCTCATCGATCTTGGAATTCGCTGCTGGCAATATCATTTTGAATTTTTAAACCTGGGATATGCGTCCTATGTCATTTTTGTTGATTTCTGCACCAAAGCCTTCCCGGATATCCCTTTACAGAAAATTACCCAGATGGTTGCAGGAATTGACGTTATCCTGTACCGGCCTGACGAGGAACTCAAAAAACTTGCAAAACTCGCTGTCGAATTCAACCTCGCATCCCAGATCGGAAACGATACCAAAGACGTTAAAGATGTCATCGCATCGCTCCAGGGGTCTGAAAACGGTAAAAAATGGATAACTGCCTGGGAACAGGCCAAAAATCCCTGGTTTAATATTTCAACCGGAACCGGATGGTATCACCAGGATATCTCCTGGAACGACAACCTGAATATCCCCCTAAGCTCCATCCGGATTTACATGGAAAAAGTCAAGGCCGGTATCTCCATCGACCGTCCCATGGAAGCGGTCCAGGAAGAAAGAAAACGGCTGATACACGAATACAGAGGCCTGTTAAAAACCGATGATGACAGGAAAACCTTTGATCAGCTTCACGGCACTGCAGAACTGGTGTTCCCCTATGTTGAAAATCATATGTTCTATGTAGAGCACTGGTTCCATTCCGTTTTCTGGAATAAAATGAGGGAAGTGGCTGCCATCATGACGGAACATAAATTCCTGAAAGGCTCTGAGGATATCTGGTTCCTGTCTAGAAGCGAAATCAAGGAAGCCCTGTGGGATCTCGTCACTGCATGGGCCACCGGAACAAAAGGATATGGCCCGCTGCACTGGCCCGAAGAAATTGCATGGAGAAAAGGGGTGTATCAGAAATTCAAAGAACATCGTCCCCTGCCGGCCTATGGAACTCCGCCTGAAGTGATTGCAGAGCCGTTTACCATCGTTCTCTGGGGTGTCACCAATGAAAGCATGGCTGCCTGGGCAAAATTAAAAGAAATCGGCGATCCGGATAAAGTCAATGAAATCGAAGGCTTTGCAGGATCACCCGGCGTGGTTGAAGGCATTGCACGGGTCTGCCGCTCTGTTGAAGACATCGGCCAGCTTAAAGAAGGCGAAATCCTTGTGGCGCCCACTACATCTCCCTCCTGGGCCCCGGTCTTCCAGAAAATCAAAGGGGTTATCACAGATGTGGGTGGCATCATGAGCCATGCCGCCATTGTCTGCCGCGAATACGGCATGCCGGCCGTTGTAGGAACCGGCCAGGCAACCGCCATCATCAAATCCGGCATGAAAATCAAACTGAATGGTGATACAGGAAGAATTTATATCGAAAGGTGATTTGCTATCATGGAAAAAAGATCTGACTATGTCCTCTGGTTTGAAGAATGTGATTTGGGGTCCATCCCTTCTGTGGGTGGTAAAAATGCAAGTCTGGGTGAATTATTGAAAGCACAAATCCCTGTTCCGCCCGGTTTTGCCATAACGACCAATGCCTACAGGCTGTTTTTAGAACAGGGCGGCATCCGCAAAGAAATCTATAAAATTCTGGAAAATGTAAAAGCCGATGATATGGATTCCGGTGAAGCATCAAGCAAAGCCATCCGGGCCCTGATTGAAAAAACGCCGGTGAGTGATGACCTCCAGGATTATATCGGTGAATTTTACAGGAGATTGTCCAAAAGGTGCAATGTTCCTGCCGTTCCTGCAGCCGTACGATCCAGTGCAACCGCTGAGGATCTCCCGGGAGCCAGTTTCGCCGGACAGCAGGACACCTTCCTCTGGATCAGGGGCATGGATGGAATTCTCACCCATGTAAAAAAATGCTGGTCAAGTCTTTTTACCTCAAGAGCGATCTATTACAGGGCAAAAATGGGATTTCCCCACGAAAAAGTGGAAATCTCCGTAGGTGTTCAAAAAATGGCCAATGCGTGGACCGCCGGTGTCATGTTTACATTGAATCCTGCCACCGGGGACAGGTCCACCATTGCCATTGATGCAAACTGGGGGTTTGGAGAAAGTGTTGTCAGCGGTGAATGCACACCGGATAATTTTATTATCAATAAAATCACGGATGAGGTCATCAAAAAAACGGTTTCTCACAAGACCATCCTGTTTACCCGTGACCCGGTCAGCCATTCCGTCATAAAACAGACCGTTCCTGCTGAAAGAGCAGACATCCAGTGTGTTGTGGATAAGGATGCCATTGAACTTGCAAAAATCGGCAAACGGATTGAAAAGCATTACGGCAAGGCCATGGACATTGAATGGGCCATTGACAAGGACACACCCGGCCAGGCAAAAATCATGATTCTTCAAAGCAGGCCGGAAACGGTATGGAGCGATAAAAAAGTTGCGCCTATCATGGCGACCCGGTCATCAGCCCTGGAACATATCTGTGCCGGGCTTGTTGCAGGAAGAAAATTAACGCATTGATCTATAAAACATAATTTTGTTTAACCGCCGGGCCCTGAAATTTAAAGGGCTCGGTCAAAAATATAAACCAGTGCGCATCGCGCAGGCAACCCTATTTTTGCTTCAGAAGGGGAGCAACTGATTAAGGAGAAAAAACCATGAAAGACATGAGAGATTTTGTAGCCGTCTGTGAAGAAAAAGGACTTTTAAAGCGGATTAAGGCTGAAGTGGATTGGAACCTGGAATTGTCCCATATCGCAAAACTGAACGAAGAAGCCCAGGGACCTGCCCTTTTATTTGAAAACATCAAGGGATATGATACCCCTGTGATCACCAGTGCCTGCACAACGGTTCAGCGTCTTGCCATCATCATGGGCATGCCTGAAGATTCAAGCCTGACCGACCTTTATGTGGGCTGGGCAGAAAAAGCAAAAAACCCGATCCCGCCAAAATATATTGATAAGGCCAAAGCCCCCTGCAAACAGAATATCCTGACAGGCAAAGACATTGATCTGTATAAATTCCCGGTTCCCCAGTATTATCCCTTGGACGGCGGCAGATTCTTCGGCACGGCCCATTTCATTATTTCAAAAGACCCGGATACAGGATGGGTGAATCTCGGGACTTACCGAAGCCAGCTCCTCGGAAAAGACAAGATCGGCACCCAGTTCATCAAGGGCAAACATGCCGATCAGATGCTCAAAAAATACCAGAAACTGGGGCAACCAATGCCTGTGGCTTCCATTGTCGGCTGCGACCCCATTCTCTTTCTTGTCGGCGCGGCCAGAATCGGTGCCTTTACCGGTGAATATGACGTAGCCGGCGCCTTCAGGGGCGAAGCCATTGAAGTGGTCAAGGGTGAGGTGGTGGACCTGCCCATCCCGGCCCATGCTGAAATTGTTGTGGAAGGCTTTGTGGATGCGGAGAAATTCATGGAAGAAGGACCTTTTGGCGAATATACCGGGTATTATTCCGGAGTGGGGACAGACCCCAGAAATTTTATTGATGTCAAATGCGTCACCCACAGAAACAACCCCATCTTCTGGGGGACCACGGTCGGGCGTGCCGTCACCGATTCCCACATGACCATGGCCCTGTCCTATGGCGCCACCCTCTGGCAGCAGCTCAATGAAATGAGAATTCCGGGTCTGAAATCCGTCTATTGCCCGCCGGAAGGCGCCGGCCGTTTCCTGGCCATTATCTCCATGAAACAGATGTACCCCGGTCATGTGGACCAGGTGCTGACCGCCTCCATCTCAACGGAAATGGGGGCCTATGGTCTTAAGACCGTCATCGTGGTGGATGAAGACATTGATCCCTGGGATATCCCGCGGGTCATGTATGCCTTAAGCTTCCGGTTCCAGCCCAACCGCTGCCAGGTCATCAAACGCGGAAGGTCCACCCCGCTTGATCCGTCCCTGCCCATCGAATCAAGGGATATTACGGGAAGACTGCTCCTGGACGCCACCATCCCCTATGAGTGGAAACATAAACCCATCCCCATTGAGCTGGACCCTGATATGGTGCTAAAAGTCAAAGAAAGATGGTCTGAACTCGGATTTTAAGAAAAGGAGATCCCGTGAAACCTATTCGATATAAAAAAGCAATGACCGATGAATTCCTGAAAAACGGATACTGGACCCAGGAAACCTTTTATGATTTCTGGGAAAAAAATGCCAGGGAACTCCCGGACCAGGAAGCCCTGGTGGATTCAAAATACAGGCTGACCTGGAAACAGGCGGTGAAGCTGGTGGATGCCATGGCCATCTCCTTTGTGGAGATGGGAATTGAAAAGCATTCCAGGGTCATCATCCAGTCACCCAACAGCGTATACGGCTTCCTTGCCAGGATTGCCTGCGAGAGGGCAGGTCTCATTTCCCTGACGGTTTATCCCTATCTCAGGAAAAAAGAGCTGACCTATATGGTGGACAGGACCAAAGCCTCTGCCGTCATCATTCTTCATACCTATAACAAATTCAATTATCTTGAAATGTATGAAGAACTTCAAAAGGACTTTCCTCATTTAAAGAATATCTTTTTGTTTGATGATCTGGTACCGCCGGGCGCACCGGCAGGAACGTTCTCCCTGACTTCCATGGTTGAAAAAAGAGTGCTTCTGCCCATAGACAAGGATATTCTTACAAAAAGACGGCTGGATGCCGTTGAAAATGTGGCTATCCTCACCACAACCTCCGGCACCACCGGCATCCCCAAACTGGTGGAATGGCCGGCAGCTCCCCGCATCTGTACGTCCAAGGGCCGGGTGGATATCTGGAGCCTGACCAAAGATGACATCACCATGGCCATTGCCCCCCATGCAGGCGGGGCGGCCGGGACCCTCACCTATTTTGCCGCACCCATTGCCGGAGCCAAAACCGTGATGTTGGAAGAATTTTCCCCGGAAGCGGCCCTTGCCTTGATTGAAAAGGAAAAAGCGACAGCCATCGGGGTTGTGCCCACCCACCTGATCCGGATGCTGGAAGCGGATGTATCAAAATATGACCTGAGTTCCTTAAGGTTTATCCGGTCTGCCGGCGGATACTTGCCGCCCCAGGTGGCCGAGGAAGCAGAAGCCGCCTTTGGTGCCTCCATCACCAGCGATCTTGGGACCCAGGACATGGGTTCTGTGTCAGGATGCAGGGTGGAAGATTCCAAAGACCTGAGAAGAAGAACCGTTGGCCGTATGCTGCCCGGCAACAAAGTCCGCCTGGCCAACCAGGAAAACAGGACATTGAATGTTCCAGACGGCGAACCCGGCATCCTCTATTTCAGGGGGCCCCATGCCCCGGCCGGATATTACAGGGATGAAGAACTGACCTCCACCGTATTTGACAGGGACGGGTGGACCACCACCGAAGATATTGTTAAATTCGACCAGGGCTGTCTCTGGATTCTCGGCCGGGCCAAGGACATGGTGATCCGGGGCGGACAGAATATTTACCCGGCTGAAGTGGAAGGGCTTTTGGCGGATCACACGGCCATCGGCTCTGTAGCCATTGTCGGATACCCGGACAAGGAAATGGGCGAACGCTGTGCTGCCTATGTTATTCCCAAGGCAGGCATGACCTTTACCTTCAAGGAAATGGTGAGCCACCTGAAAGCCAAGGAAATTGCCATGTTCAAACTTCCCGAGCACCTGGAGATCGTCACGGAATTTCCCACGGTCGGGGATTCGGGAAAAATCAACAAAGAAACCTTGAAAAAGGACATCCGGCAAAGACTGGGTCTTGCATAAACTGTAAAGCATGCGGCAGGGATGTTTCCCAAAGGGAGTATCCCTGCTGCAAGGCTTTATCATAAGGCAAACACAATGAATACTCCCAAAACGGTTTTAATCATATCTACCCTGGATACCAAAAGGGAAGAAACCCGGTATCTGAAATACAAATTCAAGGAAATTGATGTTCTGCCCCTGTTGATGGATCTTTCCATGAGGGGAAAGGAACCTTCCCGGGCTGAGCTGACCCCGTCCCATGTGGCCACAGCCGGAGGAAGCTCCATAGAGGAGATCAATAAGTCCAGGGAACGCTCCACCATCACCAATATTATTATTGACGGGGCCACCAAAATCGCCAAGGATCTTTATACGGCCGGGAAAATTCACGGGGTCATGGCCATCGGCGGGTCCACAGGGTCCCTCATGGCCACGGATGTCATGCGGTCCCTGCCTTTCGGCATTCCGAAACTGATGATATCCTCCACGGCTGCGCTTCCCGGGTTGTCCACCAAATATATCGGCACCGGTGATATCCTTTTGTTTCATTCCGTCATTGAAATCAGCGGGGTGACGGATATGCTGAAAAACGTCATGGACAGGGCCTGCTATGCCATGAAGGGCATGATCAAATATGTTAAAAATGATCTTGCCGTCCATAGCAGAAAAACCATTGCCATGACCATGCTGGGACCCTGCGAGCAATGTGCCGGTACGGTCAGGGTGGCTCTTGAACAAAAGGGCTTTCAGATTACCGGGTTTTCTGCTGCCGGTGTCGGTGACCAGGCCATGGAAAAAATGATTGCCGAAGGATTTTTTGAGGGCGTCATTGATCTTGCCCCGGGCGGTGTGGGGGAACATTATTTCGGCCATATGCGGGACGGCGGTCCCTATCGCCTGGAATCCGCCGGAAAGGCCGGCATCCCCCAGATCATCTCCACCTGCTCGGTGAACCACATGACCCCTTCCCGGTCAAAATATAAAAAAGAATTTTATGAACGCAGGAAATACGACCTGGATAAATTCAGGACCTGGATCAGACTTTCCCCTGATGAACTGAAACAGGTGGCAGGTGAATTTGCAAGAAAGCTCAACGGCGCCAAAGCTCCCGTCAAAATCATGGTTCCCCTGAAAGGCTGGTCATCGGTGGATGCATTGGGAAACCCGACCTATGACCCTGAAGAAGACAGGATTTTTGTGAATGCCCTGAAAGACCTCCTGGATTCAAAAATAGAAATTGTGGAAGTCGATGCCAATATGGAAGATCCCTTATTCAGCGAGCAGGTGACCCGGATGGCCCTGGAGATTTTCTAATGAATGTAATACAACCCCAAAAAAAGCGGAGGAAGAGAAATGATCGTTAAAAACTGGATGCGCAAAAATCCTGAAACCATTTCAAGTGATCTTTCAGCAAAAGAGGCCATGCATATTTTTGAAGAAAAAAAAGTCCCTTTTATGGCCGTGGTGGATGACAATAAATTCAGAGGGCTTCTTGCCAGAAGGGACTTGAGGGAGGCCGCATCCTGGGCCATCTCGACCCAGGACATTTATGAAGTCCAATTCTTTAATGAGCGGCTGAAAGTCAAAGACATCATGGTGAGAAAGCCGGTCACCCTTTCCGTCAATGATACGGTTGAAGATGCAATCCATAAGGGCAAACAGTTCGGCAGGAGTTTTCTGCCGGTCATGGACGGCGACAGGCTGGTGGGGACATTGTCCAACAGGGATTTCACCAGGGCCCTGAGCCAGCTCCTGGGAGAAGATGAAGGCCTTCACGGGGTTTCCATTGAACTGAATGAAGACCCCAAAATGACTATCCGGAAAATCCTTGAAGATATTTTTATGATGGGTCTTGAAATCAAGGGCCTGTTTACACTGAAAGACCCGGACACAAGAAAGGATCGTCTGATTATCCGGTTTCAGGCAAAATGCTTTAAACGGATTGTCTCAATGATTGAAGAAAAAGGGTATAAGCTCGTAGAAGTTATTAAACATGAAAATAAGGGTTAATCAGACCCTGTCCGGGAGCCATGTATGACAAAACGATTGATTGTAGGAATAGCCGGGGCCAGCGGGGTGATCTATGGCGTGAGGATGCTGGAGGTGTTAAAAAACCGCGGGATTGAAACCCATCTCATCATTTCA
>MGTJ01000097.1 GCA_001799395.1 Desulfobacterales bacterium RIFOXYA12_FULL_46_15
AAAAAAAGGGGGCAGGGTACCGGTCAGCTTTCTCCAGAAGCAGTTGGCCAATGATAAGCCGGACCCTGCCGCTTCCCTGGAAAAGGAAAACACCCCAGTTTTTGACAAACCCTCGGCCACGATCCGGGAACGGAATGAAAAGTACCGGATGATTATCCGCAAGGCCATTGAGGTTTTCAGTAAAAACGGATACCACAAGACCAAGATCGCGGACATCACCAGCGCCCTGAAGATATCCACCGGGACTTTTTACATCTATTTCAGCAACAAAAGGGAACTCTTCATCGAGGTCATAGACGAGGTGTTCCGGACCATTGTGGGGGAGGCGGCTGTGGCCCTGAAAGAAGAAACAGATTTTCTGGAACGTATGCGGATCAGAGGGCATATTTTTTACAGTAATTACGCCAAGTACCAGGAACTCCTGACTCAACTGCGGGCGGAAATGACCAGGGAAAGTGTCTGGCCGGCGGAAAAAATCAAGGCGGTTTACCACGGTCTGACCCTGCCGGTGATCCGGGATATCCAGGCCGCCATCAATGCCGGCGTCATCAAACCTGTGGATCCGGACCTGACCGCGTATGCCCTGACCGGGCAAATCGAAATCATGTCCCTGCGCCTGTCCATGGACGATAAATACACGATCCATGATGTCGACAAATTCCTGATTGAGGGGTTTATAAGGCCGATGCTGGTTTGAGAGCTGTATCATAGACCGGATTACTGCAATCCTGAGTTCAGCCGGAATAAACTTCAGAAAACCGGCCACAAGGATTTCAAGCTATCCCCACACAAAGGTTTGTCACCACAGCCAGGGGCCCGCCCTTCTTAAACCCAAGTTCCTGCCGGGAATCGCCTCCCCGGTACCAGCCAATGCTGGTCAAATGGTCCAGTTTTTCAACAAACCTCATTACCCCCGTGAACGTGTACAAAATTTTATCTGTTAAAAATTAGGTATTCTTCTTATTGAAAATGTTGAATGGGTAACCCACTTTAAAACTACATTTGTTTGAAGAGATGGGAAAAGGCCCTTGAAACCATCTGGGGTTCATCATAACCGTTAAGGCGGATGACCTACCGGCCGGTCATGGACCGGCTGATTTTCAATATGGATGCCACATTCACAATGGTGCCCCGGTGAATTTTCCAGAATTTGTCCGGGTCCAGTTCATCTTCCAGATCTTTGATGGTTTTGCGGATCAGGGATTCATTTTTGGCAGTGATCACAAGGGTATATTTATCTTCAGCTTTGAACAATAAGACATCTTCAATCGGTGTATCCGGTAAGACAGCATGAACATCCTGGCGACTGCTTCTGTCAACAGTTCGTTTTCTTTGATACAAACTGCAGGACTCATAATATCCTGAGCTTTTTTAAGGCAAAGGGATTCTAAAACCGCATCAAGATTCCCTTTGCCGGATTCGGCCAATAGCCCGAGCCTTGCCGGCATTCCTCCTCTGTAAATCAAATCACCCTGGGAAATGATGCCGGCCGGATGATTATTTTTATCAATGACCGGAACACCCGTAAAGATTGAAGACAACAGCAGATAAACCACCTCGCTGATCAATGTGGTCATTAAAACGCTTTTAGGGTTCGGCGTCATGATGTCTTCGTCAATCATTCCTTCAAGCGTTGGAAGGATCATCTGTGCCTGAGCTGATGGCAAAATAATTTTAATTACGACGGGCATATTGAATGAAGCAATCAAAATACTCTGGGTGGCTATTTCCCCGTTTTCATAGCAGCCTTCCATGCATCGGGTAACCAAACATCTGGCCGCAATTTTCAAACCGGAGATATACTGAACCACTGCCTTATATACCGGATTGCCTCGACAGACGGCATCCTCACTGGTAAATATCCGGATCATGCTGTATTTAAACGGCATTGTTTATGACCTCTATTTAAATATAATAAATTGAACAGAGCAGTTATCACCGAATCACAAGCACAGGGCAGAGCGCATAGGACAAAACCCGTTTGGCCACCGAGCCTAACAGCCATTTCTGCAGAAGACTTTCCCCGCGATGCCCGATCACAATCATATCTGCGGATTCTTTAACGGCGCCGTGCACAATCTGCTCTGCAGGATGCCCTACCGCCACATCCAATCGGGTTTCGATACTCACAGCGTCTGCTTTTTTCTTTAAAGAATCGAAACGTGTTTTGTAATATTCTGTCGCATACTCTAAAACCGCCTGCATTTCAACGGCTACCGGCGGCTCTGGCGGACATGCAACCGATAGAACGATGATCTGAGCTGAATACTTCTGAGCAAGATCCAGAGCAAAATCAAACGCTTTTTCCGACTGTGCCGAACCATCATAAGCCACCATAATTTTTTATCCTTTTCATCATCATATTGATTATTACTGAATTTCAGGAAGACCTTTCTTTATCCTGCTTCGGCAAGAGATGACGGGGCAGGAAAAAGGCATTGGCAATCAGTGTCGGAATGACTGCACTGCCGGAGGTCAAGCCGGTGGACATCAGTAGATGTGGTGTACATTCCTTGTTTCCCGGGATTTTTGAAATACTTTGTAACAGGATATACGCAAGTGAATTTGGTTGCCATTTTGCCGAGCAAAAGTATCATGAAAACACCGGGTGCTGCGATTAACAAGGTCTTTATCGTGAATGGGGCAAAAATCAGGCCTAAAGCCAGAACAGTGCCCAAATCATTGATAAAGCAGGCCGCCAAAACCGTACTGCTGATCAGAGCACCGATAATCAACTGAGCAACTGTTCCCACCACAATTTCAGAAAGAGCGGTCGCAATTCGCAGCCAGATCGACAATAATGTTGCAATTAATGCAAGTCCCAGCCATAGCGTTGCAAGAAACCATGTCTCACTCATATTCCACCTTGATTTGAAAATCGTGTTAAACTTTATTGAGCCGGTAATCTTATCCCTGAAAATAAAAAAACTTCTACTCAGGAATTTATCCCTAAATAGAAGTCATCATTCCGAGTTCTTCGCTCAGACGATTTCGGCTGACCTCATAGCCTGTTCATTTCTCTATACGACATCGGATAGGGTGTCAAGCCGGATTTTTAAAGGTATGGGTATATTTTTCTTGCAGGCAGCAAACAAAAAGGCGTAGATTTCTAATCAGGCGTAAATCGTTATGAAAAAACAAAGGGAGGCTATCATGTATTCGTCTGAAGTGGACAGGATGACCTGTGTGGCAAAGGGGCCGGATCACGGACCGGCACCGATCCCCCAGGAAGGCAGGTGGACTCAGGTCAAAGAGGTCAGGGACATTTCCGGATTGACCCACGGCATAGGCTGGTGCGCCCCTCAACAGGGGGCCTGCAAATTGACCCTCAATGTAAAACAAGGGATAATTGAAGAAGCTTTGGTGGAAACCATCGGCTGTTCCGGCATGACCCATTCGGCAGCCATGGCCGCAGAGATACTGCCGGGGAAGACCATTCTTGAGGCCTTGAATACGGATCTGGTCTGCGATGCGATCAATACTGCCATGCGGGAATTGTTTCTGCAGATTGCCTATGGCCGGTCACAGACTGCCTTTTCCGAAGGCGGCCTGCCCATCGGTGCCGGGCTGGAGGATCTGGGCAAAGGCCTGTGCAGCCAGGTCGGAACCATGTACGGCACCCTCGCAAAAGGAGTCCGCTATCTGGAAATGGCAGAGGGGTATGTGACCCGGCTGGCCCTTGATACAAACAATGAGGTCATCGGTTATGAATTTGTCCATATCGGCAAGATGATGGAAATGATCCATAAAGGGATAACCGCTGATGAAGCGCTTAAAAAGGCGACCTCAGCCTATGGCCGGTTTAACGAAGCAGTCCGGACCATCAACCCGAGGCATGAATGAAAGGGAGGGATTATGGCACTCTTTGAAGGATATGAACGAAGAATAGAAAAAATTTCTGCTGTTTTGGCACAACACGGGATCCCTTCGCTGGAAACTGCCAGGAAAATGTGCGAAGACAAAGGTGTGGATGTTTACGGCATTGTCAGGGGAATTCAGCCGATCTGTTTTGAAAACGCATGCTGGGCCTATATTCTGGGTTCGGCCATAGCTTTGAAGAAGGGGGAAACAAAGGCTGTGGAGATTGCCCGCACCCTGGGCCTGGGTTTGCAGGCCTTCTGCATCCCCGGTTCTGTGGCTGAGGATCGCAAGGTGGGCCTGGGGCACGGGAATCTGGCCTCCATGCTCCTTTCGGAAGAAACCAATTGTTTTGCGTTTCTCGCCGGGCATGAATCCTTTGCCGCAGCAGAAGGGGCCATCGGCCTGGCAAGATCGGCCAACAAGGCCCGGACCAAACCGCTTCGGGTAATCCTGAACGGCCTTGGAAAGGATGCGGCCCAGATCATATCCAGGATCAATGGATTTACCTATGTCAAGACCAGTTTTAATTATCATGCCGGGACCTTGGCCATTGTCTCTGAGATTTCCTATTCAAATGGGGAAAGAGCCAAAGTACGCTGTTACGGAGCCGATGATGTCCGTGAAGGGGTAGCCATCAACCATTTTGAGCGCGTGGATGTTTCCATCACAGGCAACTCCACCAACCCCACCCGGTTTCAGCATCCCGTAGCCGGGACATACAAGAAAGAATGCCTGGAACAGGGGAAAAAATATTTCTCCGTGGCTTCAGGGGGCGGCACCGGCAGAACCCTGCATCCTGACAATATGGCGGCAGGACCCGCTTCCTACGGCATGACCGACACCTTGGGCCGGATGCATTCCGATGCCCAGTTTGCAGGGTCATCATCGGTTCCGGCCCATGTGGAAATGATGGGCTTTCTCGGGATGGGCAACAATCCCATGGTCGGGGCATCGGTTGCCGTTGCCGTGGCCCTGGCAGGAGACAGGAAATAGGGTAAAAAGCTTTCATCGGCCGGTATTATCAGGCAAAGCCGGTGCGGAGCAGCGAATCACGGCTGATCATGCCTTTGAACCGGCCATTGGTGTCTATTACAGGCAGCCGTTTAAGCTCTTTATCAATCATCAGGGCAATGGCCTCTTCTATCAGCATTTTTTCGCTTGCTGTGACAAGGGCAGTAGTCATGATCTCACCGGCCTTGGTTTCGGACAGACATTGTTGCAGGCTAGTCCGGCAGGGGTCCTGTTTGAAGGGAAGTGCAGCTCTGGAAAAAAGGTGCCAGATGCCTTCCTGCTCTGACTTGAAATAGCGCAGCAAATCACGGTCCGAGATCAATCCCAACAGTTTTCCCTTGGCATTGACAACCACCACCCGTTGAATATCATTGTCGTCAATGAGCCGGATTACTTCACTGAGAGGAGTTTCCGGCAAAACGGAATGGACATCCCGGCGCAGGATATCCCCCACATGTTTTAAATTTTTTACTTCAATTTTCCGTGCTTTAAAAGAATTCCAGTCCGGTGCCTCACGCATGATCGTCCGGAAAATATCTATCCGCGACAGCATACCGGTCAATTGTCCGCTCCCATCGATAACAGGCAGCCGTTTGATATTTTTAGCGAGCATCAGATCCACAGCCTCGGTCAACCGCCGGTCCTCATTGATCATGACTACCGGAGCCGTCATGATTTTATCGGCTTTCAGGCAGGGCAGTTGATCCAGGATTGCTTCCTGCCGGCCCTGATCAGACTCTGCCAGCAACCCCAGGCGTAAAGGAAGGCCTCCTTTTTTGATTAAATCCCCCTGGGTGATTATACCGACGGGCCGTTGCTTTTTGTCCAGCACAGGCAATCCGCTAAAGACTGAAGACAGCAGCAACCGGGCTGCATCACTCAACAGCGTATCGGCTGAAACGCTTTTTGGGCCTGACGTCATGACATCCCGGACCATAAGTTGTCTTGGGAAAAATGAGGTGCACGTTCGATGACTGAGGACATTTAAATCATGCAGGGCCACGATACCGTCCGTAACCATCTCATCCAGACCGTTCAGCACGGATTCGGTTTCTGCATCAGGAATGACAATATAGATCCGGACCGGCAGATTAAAGGACAGGATTTCCAGTCGTCCGGTGGCCCATTCGCCGTTCTCGTAACAGCCTGAAATTCCCTTTGTCACAATGCAGCGTGCGGCTATTTTCAAATCATGGACATATTGAAGGACAGCTTCCACAACCGGTTTTTTGCGAAAGCGCGCCTCCTCACTTGTAAAAATCTCGATGGCTTTGTAGCGTAACATCATTCCCCCTCTTTAAGGTGAATGTTTTATTTAAAATATGTGACCCTTCCAGAAAAAAAAAGCAAGAATATATTTAATTGCAGTAAAAACTATAATGACGGCCAGCATCCATTTGATGGCCCTGGCCGGGACAAATTTCTGACACCGCGCCCCAAGGTACATCCCTGCCATTCCACCGATACCAAAGAGAATTCCCAGCAGCCAATCCGGAGCCACTGAAAGGTCTGGATAAAAAGGAGCAATGGCTTGATAAAAGGCAACACCGGCAATTGATGTGACAAAGGTTCCCATCAGGGCAGCCCCTGCCACGATATAAACCGGCAGTCCGAAAAAAGTCACAAAAAACGGGGCAATAATAGAACCGCCGCCGATGCCATATATTCCTCCCACAATGCCCACAATTAAACTCAGGATAAAAATACCCCACAATGAAACATCAAACGATTCATCATAAAAGGTGAAACCCAGCCGCCTCAGATTGAAGTGAGTAACCGTTGCAGCCTGAAAAGGCCCTCCTCCGGAAGGTCCGGCTTTGAAGGGCTTTGGCCCCCGGCTCTTCACCATCTCCTGAAACCGTTTTTCGCTTTTGGTTTGCGTGTTATTGCCGGTGGTTTTTTTCAGCAAATCCCTTACCATTTTAATACCGATATAAAGCAGGACACCGGCGGCAAAAAGTTTAAAATGCTTTGGGCCCGGCAAACAGGTCACCCGCACGATAGCCCCGATAAAAACGCCGGGCAGTGTACCGACGATCACAACCCAGGTCAGGGGCCATACCATCCGCCCTTCGCGCCAGTAACGATATACCCCGCTCGGGATGGCCACGATGTTGAACACCTGGTTGGTGGCGCTGACCGACGGATTGGTGTACCCGAGAAACGACATTTGAAACGGAAGCAGCAGAAAAGCTCCGGAAACTCCTCCCATGGAAGTGAAAAACGAAACCACAAACGCTACTAACGGCGGAATCCAAAAGGCCACTTCAATTCCGGCAGTTGAAAAAAACATAAGCCTTCCTCCCATAAAAAAATATCTTTTTCTAAAAACACGAAAATAAATTCTTTAGTGAGAGTAATTCTGATAAAATCATGTGTCAAGGTATTTTACCTGGTACAAAGGAACCGGGTAAATTTTAAACACCTGCCGCCGGCAAGTGTTTACTTTCTACTCGTAAATTGCTATGCCTGTAAACTCTTGAAAAAAAGAAAGGGATAAATGTAACTCAGGAAAAGCTGGATTGTCTAAAAGCCGATGGGTGACCGGGAAAAGGAAGCAACAGATGAAATGTTGATGCAAAGGGCCGGAACCGGGGACAAACCCGCTTTTGAAACCCTGGTCCGCAGACATCAGCGCCCGGTCATCAATTTCATCTTCAAATTCCTGAAGGACCCCTCCGAGGCCGAAGACCTGGCCCAGGAAGTATTTTTAAGCATCTGGAAATCTGCATTGACCTACAGACCTGACGCCAAATTTACCACCTGGCCATACTGTTAAAAATCTACAATGGATTCTCCTACCGTGAAATCGCCGATATTATGAATTGTTCCGTTTCTGCCGTGGATTCCCTTCTGTTCCGGGCCAAACAGAATCTGCAAAAAAATTTGCATTGATCAGATCGGCTCCTATGGTTCTTGATGGCCTCTAAAGCAAATAGCCGCTGGGCTTTATCAGTCATATACCTGAGACGCATCAACTCTTCCCCGGAAATAAACTACCTGGGAATCGGGCATAGGGATCATCAAGCGTATCACCCGGGTATGGTGAATATCTGCCAGGCTTGTTCCCCGCTCTGGCTGGGGTCCGGCTTCTTCCGTACCGGTTCTGGCTTTCCCCTGATTCGCCCCTGTTCTGTATTTCAGGTATTAAAAGCGGATGAACATCATACCAGGGTTCTCCGTTCAGATAATTCATGATCAGGTTTGAATCCAGCAAACGGGCAAGGGAAGGCAGGTTTTTTTCACTGGCAATAGATGCCTTTTTAGTTTCATGAATTCTTGCCAGCCATTTTGCATCTTCATCCGCAATGGGAAGAAGTTCATTGGCAAGCTGCTGAATCACCCGTTGGATTGAAATCTCATCCAGCTCTGCATCAGGATTCGTCACCCTTGCCATGCGGAGGCTGACGACCGACTCCCTGACCAGACGGAAAAAATCTCTCAAATCTCCTCCTGACACCTCGGCAAACCGGATCAGGGTATCTTTGTGGATAATGGATTCCCAGCCCTTGAATCGCTTTTCAATCACCTTTACCATCAACTGCGTCCCTTTGGGACCGGGTATATTATCTGAGATTCTCACATGGATATTGGGCCACTGGGTAATGGGATGCCCTCCCAGGGTCCGGCCAAGGTTATGGGCCAGGGTGCTCAGGTAAGGCGGAACCGTATAGACAATATGCAGCCTGGGAAAAAACAGATTGGCTGCCTGGCCGGAAAACAATTCCACCACACTGCCATATACTTTTTCAGTTTCCTCGCCCACACCCCGGATCTGTTCCATGGAATCAACCAGCAGGACTACTTTTTTATCCTGGTCACGGCTTAGCTTTCTTATCTTTTCAACCAATTCATTGACAAACCCCCGGGCATCCTCCACCAATTTTGTCAAATGCCCCTCAAGGTCTGCCTGAACCTTTGATTTGAAATCCGGGTCTGTTTTCAGTTGAAACCCCAGTTTCGCTGTAGCAGGACCGCCTTTGACACTTAGATCGATCTTATCCAGTTTAACCTCAGTGGTTAAAAAAGAATGAAGCCGTTTCCAATATGAACCTGTCAACGGAGCCAGCTCTTTGATCTCTTTTTCAGCACTTCCTGCCAGGGCTGCCATAAGAGACAGGATAAAATCTGACAAAGCCAAAGGTTTTGTCATCAGCATATAATCCAGCATATCGACAAGAAAAACACGGCAGCCGCTCTCTTCCAGCTTTTTCTTAAGGCGTTTCAATTCCGTGCTCTTGCCGTTCCCCCGGAAACCGGTGAGCAGGTTGACGCTTTCCGATTCGGCCAGATCGATGCGGTTCCAAAGGGAAAGTATAGGATCCTTTTCCGGTGTTGATTCATGAATGGGCACGTAATAAGGATCATCCGGAGATAGCGGTAAAGCCCCCTTACCGCTTAGGGACCGATATAATTCTTTTATGGGGTCGTTTTTCGGCATATATAGTTTCCTAATGTTACACATCCATATTCTCAGGATTTTCATCCAAATCATTGTTAAATACTCTATCTGTTCAATTTTTTAAAGTCAGATCAAAAAAAATCCCGGTAAAAAAAAATAAATTTTATAAAAACAAAAAAACCGCAGGTTTTATCAGCCTCATTTGTTGATATAAATCGAAAGGAGAAAACAAAATTATGATGAAGATGCTACCGCTTTTTCTGATTGTGGGGTTGCTTTGCGGATGCACCTCAATACGCCCGACAGACCCATTCGCTTCGGTCAATGTGAGAGGAATTTCCTCCTTGGGGGTTGATGTGGTGCACAAGCCCCAAGGAATTCCCAAAGGACCTTTGACGCTGCAACAGGCCATCGAAACGGCCCTTGCCAACAACCCGGAGGTCGCAGCACGAGGATGGGACAGGTCTGCGGCACAGGCCAGGCAAGATCAGGCTTTTGGTGCACGGCTGCCCCAGGTTGGAATCGTGGCTGGCTATGCGCATACCCTTGATGAGCAGCGACTCATTTCTGCAAGCAAGGATGGGGAGTCCGGGCTTTTCAGCCGGGATACCATCTCAAGCGATCTTGTTGTTTCCATACCGCTTTACACAGGCGGGCGGCTGGTCAACCAGGTAAAGGCTGCAGATCTGCGCAGTCTCGCGGCTGAGCATCACCTGTCGCGCAGCAGGGAAGAGCTTATATTCAACGTCTCCAGCGTTTTCAACAGCATCCTCGCCCAGAAACACGTTATTGGATCACTGGAGTTTTCAAGAAAAACCCTGACAGAACACGTCAGCCGGATTGACGCCCTCATAGCGGCGCAGAAAGCCGCCAAAGTGGATCGTATGCGCACAGAGGTGCGCCTGGCGGATGTTGAGCAGCAGTTGGTCAGGGAGAAAAATTTGCAGTCGATTCAACATCGTGCTCTCTCCAATCTCCTTGGTTTAAGAAATTTTAAAGAAATATCCTTCCAAGGGGAGCTGGAGATGCAGGAAACAATGGTGCTTCCGGAGCTGGAGGCAGCGCTTTCGACGGCATGGGAAGGCCGGGGCGACTATCTGGCCGCCCGTTCTTCCCTGGAGGCCCAGGCCAAAAACGTGGATGCTGCCAAGTCCGGACATCTGCCGGCACTATCCGTGCAAGGCGCTTACGGCGGGCGCTGGGCAGCCGGACCGGCGACAGGGACGGGCCATGGGCAGGAAGACACCGGTCGCATCGGGCTGGTCCTGGAAGTGCCGATTTTCAAAGGTGGCCAGGTGGACGCAGACATTCGAAAGCAGAGGGCGGATCTTGCAGCCGCACAGGAGCGTCTTCGTTTGCTGGATCTCCAGGTGCGGCTTGAAGTCGAGACCGCTCTGCTGAATGTGGAATCCTCTGGTGAACGGGCGGCCGCGATTCGAAAATCCATTGCCCAGGCCAAGGAAAGCCTGCGCATAGAGCAGCAGAAATACAATCTCGGCAAGGGGGCCATCGTGGATGTGCTTGATGCCCAAGCCGCCCTGCTCGATTCTGAAACTACCTACTACCGGGTTCTGGCTGAATGCCATACAGCGGTTGCACAACTGAAATCAGCGATGGGGGCAGAATGAGAAAAAAAAATATCTTTATCACGACTTTGATCATCGGAGCACTCTTGGCAGCCGGGATCATATTCTTTCATGGAGTTCCTTTGGGAAAAACTTCTGAAAAAACTGA